>DASUWA010000030.1 GCA_036378675.1 Acidimicrobiales bacterium | reverse complement strand
GACGCCGTCGCTCGTGAAATGGAGCGGGCCGGCAAGAAACGCGAGCGTCCTCGACGCCCATCCGAGACGCTGCTCGAGTACGCCTCAGCTCTTGACGCTCAACAAGGAAGCGAAGATTGGACCAAGCTCGCTAGCGGCGTCAACGAGAGCGTGTACGGGGGCGCGGAACGGCCTCCTCCCGAGCAGCAACTCATGGTCGTAACCGCAAGACGGCTCAAGAGACGTACGGCCCATATTTTCAAGTCACGCCGTTTGACGCGTACAAAGGTCTAAGCACGACAAATCTCTCTGGGGTCCCAGTTAGAGTCTCGGCGGGGCACGCGAAGGGGTCAAAGGCATGAAGGACTTATTTCGGAAACGTGGCGGAACCGCGCTAACGGCTCAGCCTGACTGGTGGTCGTCCAGCGATCGGCAAGTCGGCGAGTCGGTAGCAATGGGCAGGGTGTCGACAAAGACGTTAATCCCTTACGCAGCTGCAACCAGGGGCGAACCCTGGTGGGGTCCCCCCCAGTCCGATACTGCAAGGAAGTCCGGCATCACGGCGTCCCGTGTCGTGCTGCTGTTGACGGGAGTCCTCCTCATAGTCGGATCCGTCTCTCCTTGGATTTCGGTGTCACTTTTCGGCAACACGGTCAGCGTCGATGGCACCGACCGAGCCATTTCGAATGCAATAACGATGAACGGCTGGATCACCGTGGCACTCGGAATCGTGATGATCCTCGTCGGCACGCTAATGATGACGTCATCCCAGACGGTCCTACAGCTGCTGGCACTGAGTGTCTCCGCGATGGCCCTCGCCTTCACAACCTACTTCGTCGTTCGAGTCGTCCAGGAGTTGTCCAGAGCGGACGCCGCTACCGCTCGCTTCTCGCTGGTGGGGCGCTCGGTTCCGGTCCATGAGCACATCGCCTGGGGACTGATACTTCTATTGGTCGCTGCTGTTGTCGGTGTGATCGGCTCGGGCGTCGATTTCCGGGAAAGCGCGCGCCGACTTTGAACAGCAGTTCGCCTCGTAAACCTGGCGGCTCTCTTCGAGAGCGACCGCCAAGGAGGCAAGTTTTTGTCATATCGGGAGTTTGTTGTGATTCCTGTGGGAATGCGGCTCTAGCGTCCGCGGGACGAGTGTCGAAAGGGGCGCCTCGTGACGGCTGTACCGGCTTTTGACGACTTCCTACAAGACGCCGATGATCTGCCGCGCGAAGTTATCCGTCCCGTGAAGGACCTAGCCGTGCTCGGAGTGGGATTACGAAGGTCGCTTCGGCGGCTCACACGGTTACGGTCGGCCCTGCGCGATCCCGAGTTGGAGACAACGGGCGGTGCCCAGCTCACGGTCGCTGCCCTGCTGGTCATACCGGTCTGGGCGGCCCTCGGAGTCGCCGCCCTCAGCATCAACGTGAGCCAGAGCCACCCGTCCCGGACAAGCATCATCATTCTGTCGATGCTCGCCGGCGAGCTCGCACTCGGTGCTGCCGTCCTCTCGGCGATCAGGGCCTGGGTCGCCCACGAGGTCGCTCCCATGTTGGCCGCGGCAGGGCTTGCCGCCTACGGACTAGCCAGTCTTGCCGAGGCCGCAAATACCTCAATTGGGTCAGGAGCAACCGGCCGATGGTTCAACGGAGGAAGCCTCTCGCTGGCGCTGGGTTTCCTTTTCTTGTCGGTCGTGAGCCGTCGAGAGGATGACCGACCCGGGCTCCGGCGCCTCACCTGGGTCTATCCCCCGGTGCTTGCCCTCCTAGGCATAGGAGCCTTATCGAACGAGAACCTGCTGCTAGCCATTGCTTGGGCCATTACCGGGGTCACGGCCATATGGGCTGGCCGTAGAGACGAGGAGCGGCTCAAGATTTGGCTCGGCGTCACGATGCTGTGCCTGGCCCAGGGCTCTTTCGCGGTATCGCTGCTTCCGGCCGCTGGGCTCGCACAGCTTGGCGGTCACGTGCTCCGAGTGGTCGCCACAACTCTCGTGTTGCTGGGAACGATCCGGGCCCTGCAGTCGAGCGTGGCCGACCACCAGTCGTTGGTCCTCGAATCACTCCTGGCCTTCCAAGGAAGCGAGGCCCGCCGTCAATCCGAAGAGCAAGCGCATCAGGAGGCGGTACACAACCTCCGCTCGGCGTTGGGGGCGATCACGGTCGCAACCCACGCCCTCGTGTTCTCCGGTACGAGCGCTTCTCTTAGCGACGGCGACCGAATGCAGCTTTCACGAGCTCTGGAGGCTTCCCTCGATCGAGCACGCCGGTTGATTACCCGAGAGTGGGCGTCAGTCCCACAGAGCTTCCAACTTCTCGATCTGGTGATGCCGGCAGTCGTAAGGGAACGGACCGCTGGCGTGGCCATCGATCTTGACCTTGCGCCGGATCTGGCGGTCAAGGGCGACCGCGGGCGCGCCTCCGAGGTGCTCGAGGCCATACTCGACAACGCCCGGCGTTACGCGGGCGGGTCCCGCCTGACCATCCGTGCCTTTGCGGACGATCCCTGGGTGACGCTGGTCATCGCCGACCGGGGCCCCGGTATCGCGGTCGATTGCCTGGAGCGCATCTTTGACCGTGGATGGACGACATCGTGTAACGGAGAGGGAGCCGGCATCGGTCTTCACGTGGCGAGGCTCCTCATGGATGAGCAGGGCGGCGATCTCCGAGCCGCGAACCGGACCGGAGGAGGAGCAGTATTCACGGCCCGTTTTGCAAGTGCCCCTTCCCTAACAAACACGAGTCTCGATGGTCTCGCGGACCTCGGGGACTCCAGCCTCGAAGAGACACTGATATCCAGCGCCGTTGTCGGAGTCTCGTAGACGAGCTGCTGATCCCAGGAACTACGGCTTGTCCGGGCCTGTTCGACCTGTGACGACGGCCCCGACCGGGATGGACGCCGGCCAAGGCCTCCTAGCCCTCCTAGCTGGCTTGCTCGTGGTCGGTGGACTTGCTGCCTACTTGCTGACCGCACTCCCCGACTCAGGCACTCGCCTGCCTCGGGGTGCTCCGAGTTCGCTGTCGAAACCAGGCACACCGCAAGTACAAAGTGAACTCAGAGCGGCTTCCGAACAGGCGTGCATCTCAAACTACGAGGCTTTGCAAACGGCCGTGTCCGAGTACCAGGTCGAGAGGGGCGCGCTGCCCACACAAGCCATCCAGCTGCAGCCGTATTTTCGCGGCACGCTCACGACCACAGCGTTCACGCTGAGCATCGATCCGGTTCGGCCCGGCCAGCTCGAAGTGCAGACTCCAGGACATCCCGCCTCCGACGGCAACGCCAACTGCCGCTACGCCGGACAATGAATCAGATCCCGCCCAGGCAGGCCACAGTTTGGGCCTCGGCCGCTTCCCAGGGGGAACGGAGCGCCGTAAGCTAGCGGCGTAAACGCAGTCCGACCACGGAGGGAAATCGTGGCTGCTGAAAAAGGACAAACTGCCACCCGCACCTACCGGGTGCACGTCGACCCCGACAAGTGCCAGGGACACAACCGCTGCTACAGCATCGCCCCCGAGCTCTTCGATATAGACGACCTCGGGATGTCCTCAGAGAAGGGCAATGGCACAGTCCCACCCGAGCTTCTCGAGAAGGCGGAACGGGCGGTAGCCAACTGTCCTGAGTACGCGATCTCCCTGGAGGAGGTCGACTCGTGACCAGCCGCCACGCTCCTGTATCGGACTGGAACACCGACTTCGACCACACCGATCCCTCGTGGGTCGCCGATCCGTACCCGATTTGGACGGAACTGCGCGAAGGCTGTCCAGTTGCTCACAGCAACCGCTACGGCGGGGTGTGGCTTCCGACGACCCACGAGTACGTGTCGGAAGTCGCCTACGACACCGAACACTTCACCTCTCGGTCGGTCGTGGTGAGCGAAGTGCGGCCTGGGCCCGAGGACCTTCCGGCCCCCATCGGCCTCGCGCCTCCGATCACATCCGATCCCCCGTTCCACAGCATCGCCCGCCGCATGCTCCTCCCGGCATTCGGGCCAAAGCCGATAGCTGCCCTGGAGCCGTACACAAGGGAACTGTGCCAACAACTACTAGAAACCACAGCCGGCAAGACCGAGTTCGACGCCGCGGTTGACTACGCGCAACACATCCCGGTTCGAGTCATCGTTCGAATGCTCGGCTTCCCCGAAGAAGACGCCGACATCTTCCGTAAGTTCATCCACCAAGTACTGGAGGACGTCGATCAGTCCCCCGAGGAGCGCCAAGCGATCATCAATCAGGGCGAGATCGACGAGTACATGGATGCGCAGATCGAAGAGCATCGGGCGAATCCACGCGATGACCTCACGTCTTTTCTCCTCGAAGCCGAGATCGAGGGCCAGAGGCTCCAGACGGAGCACGTGCGCGGAACGATGGTGCTGTTGATGATCGCCGGAATCGACACGACGTGGTCCGCGATCGGCGCATCGTTGTGGCATCTCGCCCAGCACCCTTCGGACCGCAAGCGGCTGGTCGCCGAGCCGGAACTGATGGACACTGCGCTGGAAGAGTTCCTGAGGGCGTACGCCCCCGTGACCATGGCGCGTCTGGTCGCGCAGGACTTCGACTTCCACGGCCAGCGCCTTAAAGAAGGAGACTGGCTGCTGCTCCCGTTCCCGTCCGCCAACCGGGACCCGAACGCCTTCGACGATCCCGACACAGTGCACCTCGACCGCGAGCACAATCGTCACGCAGCCTTCGGCCTCGGAATCCACCGGTGCCTCGGCTCCAACCTAGCCCGCATGGAGCTCCGCGTCGCCCTCGAAGAATGGCTCAAGCGCTTTCCAGACTTCGAGCTCGCTGATCCAGCCCGAGTCACCTGGTCCGCAGGACAGGTCCGCGGACCACGCACCCTTCCGTTGCGCATCCTCTGACGCTCGATTGCAAGCTCACGTCCCCCGTCGGCAGTTTGGATGCAACCGGCGGAGATTTCCAGTTTTTCCCAAGGGTGCTATCGACCTGTTACCGGCAACCCGATATAGACAAGGTGAGACGTAAGGCTGCTGCCGCTCATGAAGACGAACTGTCATCTCTCGACGAGCGTCTCACCCGTCAGGAAGACGACGAACTGCGCCGGCTCAACTGCTTCTCTCAGGTCGGTGCCCTCGCCGCAAAAAGGCAAGAGCGCTTCGTCGAACTGCGCCTACGTGACCGCCGCGCCGAGATCCGCCCGCCGCGTGAATTCGGCGAGGACGAGACCTACGTGCCGAAGCAACGCCGCCGTCTCCGGCTCCCGTTCACCCACAGGTCGAAGCCGGGCAGCCAAACGCTGACTGGCTAGACGTCCTTCAAACCTTCAGACCTGTCCGGTCGCAGGGTCGATGACCTCGGAAACGACCGACACCTTGTCGATCGGAAAACCGCCACACCTCGCGTGCTCCACCAGGATGTCCTCGTCGGGAGCCACGTACACGCAATAGATCTTGTCGTCGGTGACATAGCTTTGAAGCCAACGGATCTCCGGTCCGAGTCCTGCCAAGACCTGGTTCGACTTCTGTGAAATCCCGACCAAGTCGTCGTGGCTGAGCTTCCCTGCGCCCGGTAGGTCGCGCTCGATCAGATACTTCGGCATGTCCTTCCCCTTCTCTTATCAGTAGTCTTCCATTCCGTACTGCTGGTATGTATACTCCATACCGACGGTATGGTTGTCAAGGGGAAAAAACAAGAACGCGGCGAAGCAACCCGCGAAGCCCTCACCGAAGCCGCGCGCCGACTGTTCGGACAACAAGGCTTCAACGCCACGTCGCTGGACGAGATCGTGAACGAGGCCGGTGTCACCAAGGGCGCCCTCTACCACCACTTCTCCGACAAGGAGGAGTTGTTCATGGCGGTGGCCGAATCGGTGAGGCGCGACACTACCGTCAAGCTCCAGGATCTGTTCCTGCTCCCCGATCCCTTCGCCGCCTTGGAAGCCGGATGCATGGCGATATTCGACGCCTACCTCGATCCTGCCGTCCGGCAGATTGTGTTGACCGATGCCAGATCGGTGCTTTCTGCGGCGGCGTACCGTGAGCTGCAGAGCCGGGACGAGTCGGCGTTCGTTCGTGCCACCCTGCGCCGGGCGATGCGCGAGGGCGTCATCGAGACCCAACCGCTGCGCCCGCTGGCCATAATGCTGACCGGAGCGATCGGCGAGGCTTGCACTTTGATAGCCGGCGCTGAGGACCCCACCGCGGCGAGAGAGGAAGTCGGGCAGGTGCTCACCCGCCTGCTTGCCGGCCTCCGCCCTCCTGCCTCGCCACGGAACGCACGAAAGCTCTCGGCCGCCCGAGGCCAATAGAAACC
>DASUWA010000029.1 GCA_036378675.1 Acidimicrobiales bacterium | reverse complement strand
TCAACCGGCTCCGCCGGTTCACCGACCGCAACGGCGAGCCGCTTGTGGCGGGGTTCCACGCTGTAGGCGACTCGCACACCTGCACGAACCCGGCCTACGGGCGCGGGTGCTCGCTCGCCCTCGTTCAGGCGACGCTTCTCGTCGACGCGGTCGCTGCCCATCCGAATGATCTGCTCGCCAGATCCCGTGCCTACGAGGCGTCATGCGCTCGGGAGGTCGAGCCGTGGTTCCACAGCTCGGTGATGATGGACCAGGCGAGAGCCGCGATGCGCAACCGCCCGACTTCGCAGGCAAGCGATCCCGGACAAGGCCAGCCAGATCTGCTCGCCGTTCTGCAAGCGGTGGCCTCGGGAGCTGTCACCGACCCAGTGGTGATCAACGGCTTCGCGCGACTGCTCCACCTGCTCGTGACGCCCAACGAGCTGTTCACGGACCCGGTGTTCCTGACCCGAATGATGGAGCTGGCGGCTAACCCCCCTGCCGTGCCCGCCGCCGGGCGAGGCCCAACGAGAGAAGAGCTTCTGAGGTCGGCATCCGCCGCCGCATGACAGACGATCAACAGACCAAGAACGACAAGAGGAGAAATCCATGCACGACGTAGTCATCCGAGGCGGCAAGATCGTCGACGGAACCGGGCGGACTCCTTACACCGGCGATGCCGCGATCGAGGGCGGGCGGATCGTGGCTGTCGGCAAGGTGGATGGAAGAGGCGCGCGGGAGATCGACGCCGATGGCGCGATCGTCACGCCGGGTTGGGTCGACGTGCACACCCACTACGACGGACAGGTCACGTGGGACCCTGAGGTTTCGCCGTCGGGATGGCACGGCGTTACGACTGTCGTCGTCGGGAATTGCGGTGTCGGCTTCGCCCCGGCCCGGGCGTCGGAACGGGGCTGGCTCATTCAGCTGATGGAGGGCGTAGAAGACATCCCCGGCACCGCCCTCGCCGAGGGAATGAGCTGGGACTGGGAGAGCTTCCCCGAATACCTCGACGAGGTGGAGCGCACGCCGCGCGTCCTCGACGTCGCCGCGATGGTCGCTCATGGAGCCCTGAGGGCGTACGTCCTCGGCTGCGATCGCAACAACGCGGACCCCTCCACCGAGGAGATCGCACTAATGGCAAAGATCGCCCGCGAGGCCCTCGAAGCAGGTGCGGTGGGCGTGTCGACGACGCGCACCCTCGCGCACATGGCCAAGGATGGTCAGCCGGCGGCCGGAACTTTCGCGAAGGCCGACGAGCTCATCGCGATCGGTGAGTCGCTCGGCGGGTTAGGGCGGCGGGTCTTCTCTGTCGCGAGCGAGCATGTTTTCGGGCCGAACATCGTGCAGGAAATGGCGTGGATGGCCGAGATCTCCCGCCGCGCTCACCAACCGCTCACCTACATGGTTCTCGACGTCCCATTCATTCCTGGGGCGTGGCGTCAGTCGATCGACCACGGACTCGAATTGAACCGAGAAGGCGCTTGGCTTGTCCCGCAGGTGGCAGGCAAGCCCGCATCGGTCATGGTCGGCTGGGACTCGAGCTACCACCTGTTCAGCGGTCATCAGGCCTACCAACCGTTGGCCGACCTTCCAATCGACGAGCGGCTGGCGCGGCTCCGCGACCCCGAGGTCCGTCAGGCGATCCTGGACGAGCCGTTGAGCTTCACCAACCCGTTCCTGGCCGTGCTCCACGCCAACATCAACAACCTTTACCAGTTGGGCGACCCACCGAACTATGAACCTGCACCAGACCAGAGCGTCGCCGGGATCGCAGAGCGTCAGGGACGACGACCGCTCGAAGTCGCCTACGACCTGATGTTCGAGCGAGGAGGGCAAGAACTCCTCTACGCGCCCCTGCTCGGTTACACCGATCGCAACTTCGACGCCCTTCGCGAGATGATCGTCCACCCGTCGACGGTGCTCGGCCTCGCCGACGGCGGCGCGCACTGCGGACTGATCTGCGACGGGGCGATGCCGACGTTCATGCTGACGCACTGGGTACGCGACCGAAGCCGCGGCGAGAGGATCAGCCTCGAAAAGGCCGTCCACCTTCAAACGGCGCGCACCGCAGACCTGTTCGGGTTCACGGATCGTGGCCGTCTGGCGCCGGGCCTTATCGCCGACGTGAACGTGATCGACTTCGACGGCCTCCGACTCGGTGAGGTAGTCATGGCCCGTGACCTCCCCGCCGGCGGAAAACGACTCGTCCAGCGCGCCTCCGGCTACCTCTCCACCATCAAGTCCGGCGTGGTCGTGCGCGAGAAGGACTCGGCGACCGGCGAGTGCCCCGGGCAGCTCGTGCGGGCCGCTCTGTAGGTGGCCGACCGGGAAAAAGAGCAGCCGCCGGCGCTGCCGGCCGGTGTCCGAAGCTCGAACGTCGCGACCAACGGAGTCGAGCTTCGCGTGCTGGAGGCTGGTCAAGGTTTCCCGGTGCTGATGCTGCACGGGTTCCCGGAGTTGGCGTTCTCGTGGAGGCATCAACTCCCGGTTCTCGCGAAGTCGGGCTTCAGGGCGATCGCGCCGGACCAACGAGGTTACGGGAGATCGTCGCGCCCGGATGATGTCTCCCTCTACGACATCGAGCATCTGATGGCGGACGCCATTGGGTTGCTCGACGCGCTCGGGCACCAAAAGGCCGTTGTCGTCGGACACGACTGGGGATCGATGGTCGCCTGGACCCTGGCCTTGCGCCATCCCGACCGGTTCGCAGGCGTCGTCGGCATGAGCGTTCCCTTCGTGCCGCGCGGCGAACTACCCCCTCTACAGGTCTTCCGCCAACTCTTCGCCAGCAACTTCTTCTACATCCTGTACTTCCAGGAACCAGGCGTCGCCGATGCCGACCTGGGCGCCGACCCTTCCAAGACCTTGCGGCGATTCCTCGCCGGGATCACGGCGGGCGGCGACCCGGCGTCGGCGGCGGTCGCGATGAGCGCTCCCGACGGCCGAGGCTTCGTCGAACGCCTTCCTGAGCCCGATCGGTTGCCAGATTGGCTGAGCAACGAGGAGCTCGACGTCTACGTTTCCGAGTTTGCCCGCACCGGCTTCACCGGCGGTCTCAACTGGTACCGGAACCTCGACCGGAACTGGGAGCTGACGGCCGACCTCGCCGGCAAGAAGATCGAGATTCCGTCGATGTTCATAGGCGGCGCCTCGGATCCGACTCTGTTCATGGCGCCGCCGTCGGTGATGTCGGGATGGGTGACCGATCATCGGGGGGATGTTTTGTTGGCGGGCGCCGGTCACTGGGTGCAACAGGAACGAGCGGCGGAAGTCAACGCCGAGCTGCTGGATTTTATGAAGGCAGTGGCCGGTACTTAGCGCTTGATCAAGTGGTCCCTGAACCACATCGAAGCGAGATCCGCAACTTGCTCGAGAGCACCGGGCTCCTCGAAAAGGTGAGTCGCGCCTTCGATCACTTCGATTTCATGGTGGACGGTTAGGCGCTCCGCCGCCTCTCGGTTCAACTCGAGGACGTTGGTGTCGCGGGCGCCAACAATGAGAAGAGTCGGCGCTCTGACGTCTTTCAAAGCATCGCCGGCCAGATCCGGGCGCCCCCCTCTGGACACCACGGCGCCGACTCGATCACCTTCTCGCGCGGCCGCGACGAGGGCCGCGCCGGCGCCGGTGCTCGCTCCGAAGTAGCCAAGCGGAAAGTCAGCCAGATCTGGCTGGTTGCGGACCCATTCGGTCGCCGCCTCCAACCGTGACGCCAAGAGCTCGATGTCGAACCGCAGTCGCCCGCCGGCGAACTCGGCCGCTTCCTCGCTCTGGGTCAGCAGATCCAGCAACACCGTGGCGATCGACTCGTCCTGCAGCCGGCGAGCAACCTGTCGGTTGCGGGGACTGTCCCGGCCGCTTCCGCTCCCGTGTGCGAACAGCACGACCGCGCCGGCGCCGGGCGGAACGGCGAGGTCTGCCTGCAGCTGAGCCCCTTCGAGCACGATCTCGACGGGCGTCTCCCACACGGTCACCGGTTACGAGGTTACGACCGGCGACAAGGGTAGATAAGGGCCGGACGCATAAAGGCTCAAAATGGAGCTCTGCGGCCAGAAAGCATGAGCAGGACCATGAACCCCCCGAGTAAGACCGAATCTGATACCCAGGACACGCAGCGACCCGGCGACGCCCGCCGTGAGGTGATCGACTCACTCATCGCGAGAATCGACGCCATCCTGTCCGAAGTGGAAGAAGCGTTCCCAAAGCCCGCTAAGGCCGTCTAGGCCGACCTTCCCGGC
>DASUWA010000028.1 GCA_036378675.1 Acidimicrobiales bacterium | reverse complement strand
TAGGCGCCCGAGGGCGCACCGGATGTCTTCGGCTTGGAAAGCTCAGCCATGATAGCCGCCCGCCGCAGGGGCTGATCGCGTGTTGAACCATGGACCGGGCATGGAACAAGCCTTTATTCACGATTTGGCACCTCACAGGTGCCAAATCGCAAGGAAACCGGTCTCCGCCCCAGCGCGGCCGGCTCGGGCCGTCTATCCCAGGAGGGCCGGCTCCAACCGCCGGCGCATCCAGCGTTCGACCACGAAGGCGAGGAAGGGAACCCACCCGCCGGCGACCATCGCGATCAGATCGACAAGCCGCAACTTGAAGCGGACGAACACGTCGACGACCGCAGCCAGATAGACGATGTACAGCGCCCCGTGGAGGGGACCGACGATTCTCTCGACCGACCCGAACGGGATCGCCGAGAAAACGACGAGCAGCAGCACGCCCACGACGTACGCCATCACCCGGTAGCGCAGGAGCGCGCCCTCCCGGGTCCGAGCGGTCAGAGTCCTCTGGGGTTGCGCCACGTTTTGGGTCTTCCTTTGACGGCGAGCAGGGCGAGGTACCGGTTGTACTCGGTGGCCTCGTCGGCGGGCTCGGCTTCGTTGTCAGGGGCGAGCAACCTCGCGGTTTCCGCGAACTCGGCCAGCGTCGCGTCACGGCGGACCAGGTGTCCGGTCCGATCTTCGTGCCTCTCGCCGCTGGAAAGCTGCGCCGGCGGCGGCCCGCCCCTGTCGAGCACCCGGCTCGATGACTCTCGAGAATCGGCGGTGATGGCCAAAGCCGACCGGGGAAGAGTGCGGGCGACCACCTCGGCGCTCGCCGCGCGCATCTGCTCGTGGAAGCGGCGCCGGTTGGCGATGTCCTCCGGTGTGTCGTGCACCATCTGCCACCAGCCGATCCCAGCTACGACCACGAACGCCGGCCATTCGATCGAGTAGAGGTAGCTCAGGGTGTTGCCGTCCATGGCGCGATTGATCTGCCACCAGCCTGCGGTCAGGCAGCCTGCTGCGATCAGCAGGAAGGCCGCGTGAAGCAAGAGCGCCCGAGGAGTTATCCACTGCTTCACGCCGTCGATGCTACGACCGCCTCGACGCAGCGTCAGATCGCCGGGGAACCACAGCCGGGTAGGGAAAATCGATCATGGTCGATTTGCGCTACCAGTGTGTCGCAGCCTGCCCCGAGCGCCGGCGGTCACTCAGGAGACTTCGGCCAATTCCTCGTCGGTGACGCGCAGGGCGGCGGTGTCGACGTCCACGCCGGGCCCCATGGTTGAGCTCAGCGCGACGGACTTGATGTAGCGGCCCTTGGCGGCGGCCGGCTTGGCCCGGTTGACCTCGTCGATCACTGCGCGGAAGTTGGCGAGGATTTGAGGCCGGGTGAAGCTCGCTTTGCCGATGGGGACCTGGACGACGCCGCGTGAACGGGTGTCCGCCCGGTACTCGACGCGGCCGCCCTTGAAGTCGGTTACCGCCTTGCCGACGTCGGGCGTAACCGTGCCCGTCTTCGGGTTGGGCATCAAGCCCCGCGGTCCCAGCTTGCGGCCCAGGCGGCCGACCTGACCCATGAGCTCGGGCGTGGCGATGGCGACGTCGAAGTCCATGAACCCTGCGTCCACCCTGGCCACGAGGTCGTCCGCGCCGACAACGTCGGCTCCGGCAGCTCTGGCGTCTTCCGCCGCCGGGCCGGCGGCGAACACCGCGACCCGTACGGTCTTGCCGGTCCCGGACGGCAACGCAACGGTGCCGCGGACCACCTGGTCCGCCTTGCGCGGATCGATGCCGAGCCTGATGGCCATCTCGACTGTCTCGTCGAACTTGGCGCTAGCCAGGCTCTTGACCAGGTCGATCGCCTCAGCGGGCGCGTAGGTCCGTGTCCTGTCGAAACGCTTCGCTGCGTCGACGTACTTTTTTCCTCTTTGCGACATGTAAGTCTCCCTCGTTTGTAACGGGCGGGCGGGGTGAGGTCTCCCCCGGCCCTGCCGATTGACGGGCGGTTTCCGCTAACCGACCTTGATCCCCATCGATCGGGCCGAGCCGGCGACCTGCGCCTTGGCGGCCTCGATGTCGTTGGCATTTAGGTCGGGCATCTTGATTTGAGCGATCTCGGTGAGCTGCGCGTCGGTGATGCTCGCCACGGTCTCCTTGCCCGTGGTCGACGCGCCCTTCTCGACGCCTGCGGCCTGGCGGAGGAGCACCGCGGTGGGCGGGGTCTTCAGCACGAAAGTGAAGCTGCGGTCCTCGAAGATCGTGATCTCGACCGGGATGACCTGACCGACTTTGTCCTCGGTGGCGGCGTTGTATTGCTTGACGAACTCCATCGTCTGCACGCCGTGAGGACCGAGCGCGGTGCCGACGGGCGGCGCAGGCGTCGCCTTGCCGGCGGGCAGCTGGATCTTGACGATGGCGGTTACACGGCGCTTGGCCACTGCGTACTCCTCTTAAACCTTTGCGGCTCTAAAGCTTCGCCACCTGGGCGAAATCCAGCTCTACCGGGGTTTCCCGCCCGAAGATGTTTACGAGAACCTTGAGCTTGAGCTGGTCCTCGTTGATCTCGGCGATCGTCCCGCTGAAGTCGGCGAAGGGACCCTCGCGAACACGTACCGATTCGCCGAGCTCGAACTCGAGGCGTGGCCGGCTCCGCTTGGCGGTCCCCCCTTCTCCTTCCTCGGCCTTCACCTGCAGGATGTTCTCCACCTCACGCCGGGTGAGTGGCGTGGGACGGGCGCCAAGGCCGACGAACCCGGTCACACCCGGTGTGTTGCGGACCACGTACCAGGAGTCGTCGTCGAGGTCCATGCGGACGAGCAGATAACCCGGGAAGACCTTCTTCGAGACGACCTGCTTCTTGCCGTTCTTGAACTCGATGACGTCTTCCATCGGGATGACAACCTCAAAGATCCGCTCTTCCATGTTCATGGAGGCGATGCGGCTCTCGAGGTTCGACTTCACCTTGTTCTCGTAGCCGGCGTAGCTGTGAATGACGAACCACTGACCGGGGCGGTCGTACGGGCTCTCGGGTAGCGCCGGCGCAGCCGGTTCCTCCTCGACCTCGGCGGCTGTTTCGGCGGCGCCGGCGATCGCAGCGTCGACGCCCTGTGCCGACTGGCCCGCCTCCGCCGTGTCGTCCATCGTGTCGTTGGCTGGGGTCTCACTGGCGGCGCCGTCGCTTGGCTGGCCCTCTTCCAGATCCACCGCCAGACCGGGCTGGTCCCCGGAGTCGCCGGCGAGCGCGTCGTTATCAGTTGTCGGAGGTGAAGGGTCGTACGTCATGCCGCTCTACTTGAAAAGGAAAACAGCCATCTTAGAGAACAGCAGGTCCAACACGAATATGAGCGCCCCCACGACGATCAATGTGATCAGCACAACCGTGGAGTAGTTGAAGACCTCGGACCGGGTCGGCCAGGCGACCTTCCGAAGCTCGACGTTCACCTCGTGGAGAAACTGCCTCGGGGAGGTTCGCCGGCGCGGCGCGCCCGCGACCGGCCGGGAGGGGCGACGCTCGCTCGGTTCGGGGCGCCTGGCTACGGGCGTGCCGTCCTCGGCCATTTGCCCCTGCCGCTGCAAGAGGCGTCTCTGTTGTCGGTTCATGCTCACGTGTCGGACCTTCTCACGGGAGTTGGGCTGCAGGGCAGGAGGGACTCGAACCCCCAACCGCCGGTTTTGGAGACCGGTGCTCTGCCAAATTGAGCTACTGCCCTCTGCAGGGCGTTGACCTGCTTGGTCGGGGGACTTACCAACTCGGGAGGATAGCACCGAGGCACCCGTGAAGGTCCGGCGCCCCCGGCGCGTTTCTCCGGCCCGGGCGCGCTTCGTCTCTACGCCAGAGCAGGCTGGCGAGGCGGAATGACCGGCAACCGAAATCCGTCGCCGCCGGAGTGCGGAATGATCCGTATGCCGGCACCCAGCAGTGGAAACTCCCTGATGCTCCGTGAGTCGTGCGAGTCGTGTGAGTCGCCGCCGACGACCCTGAACCGCAGCAACCATGACCCGCCGTAACGTCCGGCCCCGGCGAGGACGACCCGTCCTTGCGCAGCTGCGGCCGACAGCGACGCCCACGCCGGGCCCCACACCGCCCTGGCGGCGATGCGCCGGCCGCCGGCGGTCAGCTCGACCGGGCCCAGGATTCCGCCCGCCTCGAGCGTGCTCCCGGAGTTGGGGGGTGTCGTCCAGGCGATCGGAGCGCCGTCCGCGGCGAGTTGACGCAACTCGCCGAGCGTCTCCGCTTCGAACTCGCGGCGGACGCGCAGCTCCGCCCTACGCCAGCGGCGGCGGGCCAGCCACGAGAGCCTGGCAAGTGGGTCGTGTGGTGCGAAAGCCATAAGGGCTCCTAAAACGAACTAATCCTCCCTAGGGGGACGAAGGAGGGCAATACCATTTAGGCGCTTGAAACTTCAGTTTGTCAACTTAATATTGGTGTGACGTCGGCTACGGTGAGTGATCATGGGTTCGAGTGAGACGGCGGTTCGGGAAGCCCCTAAAGCAGCCCCTTCCGATGAATCGGCGGGCGTTGAGACCTCTTTGAGCAGAGGCCCAAACCGGCCGAACACGGAGCTTCGGCTGGCGGCGCTGGCCGTGGAGCTAATGGACCGCACCAAGCACCACGTCCGCGAGGTGGGCGAGGAAGAAGGTCTCTCGGTCGCCCAGGTCGACGTGCTCCGCCGGCTCCGGCGGGGTCCGAGCCCGATGCGCCGCCTCGCCGATCAGATGAACTGCGAGGCCTCGAATCTCACCGGACTGGTGGACCGGTTGGAGTCCAGGGGACTAGTGGTACGCCAGGCGTACCCCGAGGACCGCCGGGTGAAGTGCGTCGCCCTGACCGAAGACGGGGAGCGGCTCATTGAGGAGCTGTGGGCGGCCGTCGCCAAGCGGTGTGATCTGAACAGGTTGCCGGGCGCGGCCAAGGAGCAGCTCGCCTCACTCCTCCGCGACGCCCTTCGCGGCTAGCGCGGCCGGCCGGGGTCAGCTCGCTCTGGCCAGCCCTGGACGGCGAAGGCTCATCCAGACCAGCACGCCCGCGGCGCCGGCCGCGGCGGTAGCGACGGTGATACCACCGACGTAGGCGGCGCGAACCGCCCAATGCGTACTCGGTGCCGACTCGCTGGCGATGGCTTCCAACAGGCCGGCCAGCGCTCCGTCGGGAGGTGATTCCAGCTCCCCTCGCAGCTCCCGCAGCTGGGCGACGAGGTTCCGGAAGGCGGCAAGCTCGGCCTGGCAGCGAAGGCACTCCTCTATATGGGCAAGCGTCGTGTCCGGTTCCGCCGTTTCTGCGCGACCCCGGTCGGTCTCGGGATATTCGCCGGCGGCGATTGCCGGCAAGTAGTGCCCGGCCTCACGGCAGGTTCCGGTGCGCAGCTGGACGATCTCAGCTAGCGAGCGCATCCCCATCGCCCTTGAATCCAACCGCACCAGCCGGCGCGCCCGTTGGCGCACCCGCTCCTGCATCCGCCACTGCATCCGCCACCGCATCCTCCGGCGGCACGTCCTTCGCTGTCAGCAACTCCTTGAGGCGCCGGCGGGCCCGGTGGAGCCGGACCTTCGCGGCAGCCTCGGAGATCCCCAGCTCCTTTGCGATCGCCCCGTGGGGAAGGTCGTAGATGTCCCGGAGCACGATCACCTGGCGTAAGCGCGCCGGAAGGACGGCAAGCGCTGCCGCCACCCTGGCCCGTTCCGCTTCCCCGGCCGCGCGCTCCTCCGGGTCGTGGTCCGGGTGGACGTCAACCAGTGGGGCGTCCTCAGGCAGAGTCTCCGTACGGGTCCGGGCGCGTTTGGCGAGAAGGTTCGCCGAGCAGTTGGCGGTGATTCGGTAGAGCCAGGTCGTGAACTGCGAGTCCCCCCGAAAACGCCTCAGCCCCCGGTAAGCCCTGAGATACGCCTCCTGGACCACGTCGCGTGCGTCGTCCTCATGCCCCGTCAGCCGGTAGGCCAGAGTGTAGGTGTCGGCGTAGGTAACCCGTACGAGTTCGTCGAGCGCGCCCCGGTCCCCGTCGCGCGCGCAGTCCACCAGGGACCCGAGGTCGTCGCCCCGGATCGACACGATCTCGCCGCGGTTGCGCCCGCCGCCTCTCCTGCGACGTTCGACGGAGGCGGGTTCGGGCAGGATTACCGGGTCTCCTTGTGAAGAGTGTGCTGCCGGTCCCAGCGGCAGTACTTCTTCATTTCGATCCGCTCGCGGTCGTTCTGCTTGTTCTTCGTGGTGATGTAGTTACGGCGCTTGCAGACATCGCAAGCCAGCGTCACCTTGACACGCTTCTCGTTCTTGGGCACCGGTCAGGCCTTCTTCCTTCTCGACTTCTTCTCGACTTCTTCTCGACTACCGATTGTGGGACTTCAACGACGTCTTGGGCGGTTTCTCAGTTGACTCTTTGTAGCGGCGGTCGGACTTGAACCGACGACAACTCGATTATGAGCCGAGTGCTCTGACCAACTGAGCTACGCCGCCGAGCCCCCTGTCGGAATCGAACCGACGACACCAGCCTTACCATGGCTGTGCTCTGCCGACTGAGCT
>DASUWA010000027.1 GCA_036378675.1 Acidimicrobiales bacterium | reverse complement strand
TCTGACACGAAATAGCTCTTCTGGCGGGCGCGCCTAGGTCGGGGCGGAGCCCCGAATGGTTTGTGGTTGGTTAGGCGGCGGGTGTCAGGGTGACGTGGTGGCCGAGTTGTTCGAGTTGGCGGACGAGGCGGCGGGTGTGGGCGGCGGTGTCGTCGCGGCGGCTGAACCAGTCGGCTCCGAGGTCTTCGTAGACGGCGTCGTTTTCGGCCAGGACGTGCCAGATCATGACGATCAGGCTGTGGGCGCAGGCGAAGATGGCTTTGCCCCTGGCCCTTTTGCCGAACCGGCGCTGGAAGCGACGGAACTGGGCTCCGAGGTAGCTGTCTTTCTTTCGGACCCCGGCCCAGGCCGCTTCGCATAACGCCACCCGCAGGGCGGAGTTGCCTTTTCGGGCTCGGCCGCTGCGGGACTTTCCGGCCGACTCGTGCTGGCCGGGGCACAACCCAGCCCACGAGGCCAAATGGGCTGCCGTGGGGAAGCGGGACGTGTCCACCCCCATCTCGGCGATGACCACCTCGGCGGTGCGCCGGCCGACCCCGGGGATGGTCATGAGCCGGCCGAGCTGGTCAGCGAAAGGGGCGATCACCCGGTCCACCTCGGCGTCGAGGACGGCGATCTGGGCGTCGAGATAGTCGATGTGTGACAGGTGCGCCTTGCACATCACCGCATGGTGGGTCCCGAACCGGCCGACCAGCGCCAGCCGCAGATCACCGATACGCGGCCTCATCCGGGTGAGCGCCATGTCGGCCAGGACGTCAGGGTCGCGTTCGCCGGCAATGAGAGCTTCGATCATCCGTCGTGCCGCCTTGCCCATCACATCGGTGACCACCGACTCCAGCTTGATCCCGGCGTCCTCCAGGGTCTTTTGCACCCGCTGCACCTCTTTGGCCCGGTCCTCGACCAGCTTCTTCCTGTATCGGGTCAAGTCCCGAAGCTCGGCGATCACCGGCGGCGGAACGAAACTGCCCCGCAAAAGGCCGCACTCGGCCAGCTGAGCCAGCCACGCCGCGTCGGACACATCGGTCTTACGTCCGGGGAGGTTCTTCACGTGCCGGGCGTTGACCAACATCAGCTCCCAGCCGCTGTGCCCTTCGAGCACATGCCACGGGGCGCGCCAATACACGCCGGTGGCTTCCATCACCACCAACGTGACCCCCTCCTCGGCCAGCCACCGCCGCAACGCCAGCAGGTCAGCGTTGAAGGTCTGGAACTCCTTCACCTTCTGCGACCGGCCACGCTCGCCCGGCACCCTGATCGCGGCCATCACTGTCTCTTTGTGAACGTCCAAGCCGGCCACCCGCTCGACGATCACTTCCATCCGACCACCCCCTCATCTGCTTGATCAGGCGTGCCGCCCCGGGGAGCCTCGTGGCGATCAGAAAGACTCTGACACTCGTGCTCGAAGCAACAATCCAAGGTGCCTGCAGACCCCCGACGCCAGTCTGACCTTCGGGCTCACCTACAGCACCAAGAGGCATCGACGTTCGCCAGGGCGACACACCCCTATTTCATCCCCCAAAGGTGCGCCCCGCCAGGGGCGCATCAAAGTCTGACCAGCACTTTCGCTGTTCAGATTATGTCCTGTCACCTGCTCAGACTGGCTTTGGACTAGTTCGCCGGTCTGGCGAGTGGCTGGAGAAGCTTATGCGGGGGACCAAGATGGAAAGGTCGCCGGGGGTGTGGCGTCTTCGCGTTTGCCTGGGCGACGACCGGGTGACCGGCAGCCCGCGCCAAGCTACGAGGACCTTCAAGGGAACGAAGAAGGAAGCGGACACTGCCCTCGCCAAGGTCGTCACCGAGGTTTCCTTCGGGCGAGGCGAGTGCCGAGCACCGTGACGGTTGCCTCGAGCAGTGGATCGAACAGATCCGGCCGTCACGCCGACCGACGACGATCCGTGGCCCCGGATACCGGGACCATCGCTAGAGCTCGTGCGAGCCCTTATTTCATGATCCTTCGCCTACCGAGCGTCGTCCAGTCGATGGAGGGAATCAGCGGCGCGAGTTGTCTGACTCGAACGCAGCCAACGGCTACCCCTACGCCGTAGGCCACTTCCTCCCCCAGAGCGGCGAGGACGTGCCTCGGGGGGTGCTCACCAAAGACCTGAGTGACTGGCGGACCGACGATCAACGAGAGAAGGGCAGCTCGTCGCCACCACCCGCTTTGTCGCCACCGCTTAAGAAGGATGGCCAAGATGGGCCACGCGAACCACCCGCACCACCTACCGATCGCGAGCCACGTCCGGTAGAGGCCATTCGCCGTCGGCCCGACGAGGTCAGGCCAGCGAACGTTTGCACCCTTGAGGCGCCTGTTTTGTAGCAGGGTGCCGGCAAGGTGCGACGCGCCCGCGAGCCTCGGGCGTCGTGCCAGCAACGCTATCGCCGTGATGGCGGGGAGCGGTTGGAGCGAGAGATGGGAAAGGTTGCCCGGATGCCGGACGGCCAGAGGGCCGACCGACGTTCCGTAGCGAAACCGCTTCTGTAGCCGCCCGACGCATGACCGGGGGTCTCGGTGGGCCACGAGCACCGAGGGCTCGTATCGGACGCGCCAACCCGAGGCGGCCAACCGCCAGACCAGATCGACGTCCTCGCCGTATCGCAGCTCCTCGTCGAAGCCGTCGCCGAGCGCGTCCCGGCGCACGACCAAGGCCGCCGTTGGAACGTAGGGCACTGCCGCCCGCGGGTCGACCCGCGACGGCCTTTGGCCCATGTCCAAAAGAGAAGGAAGGCCCGAGGACGTTGCGCTGACGATCCGAGGCGCGACCCCGGCGACGAGAGGATCTTCGAAGTGGCCGACGAGGTCGGCGAGCCAGCCGTCTGGCACCACGCAGTCGCTGTCCACGAAGGCGACCAGGTCGGTCCGGGCTGCCGCGGCGCCCGTGTTGCGCGCCGCTGCCGGGCCGCCGGAGCCCGACCGCCTGATCAACCTGGCGCCGTGGGCAATGCAAACCTGCTCGATGCCAGCAGCGTCCGCCGAATGGTCGTCGACGACGACCACATCTTTCCCTGCATCCAGCGAACGCAGGCAGTCGTCGAGATGGCGGGAACAATTGCGAGCCGGAACAACGAACGTGACACTCGGCGTTCTGTCGACGGGATGCGGCAGAGGGTGGGCGAGGCCGGCATCCGTCAGACGCCGAGCGAGGTTGGCGCCTGCAGGAGAGCACGCCGGGCCTAAGCGCAGTTCGTCGAGAGCTTCGACCCCCTTGTCACTCAGCCAAATCAGTCGCGCCGGGTTGCCGCCGAACAGGAAGTTAGGTGCGAGCTCTTTGGTCGCGTGCCCGAATGAGACCACCGTCCCCGTGGGCATCGGCAACGTCGCGGCGACGCCGAGCGCTTCGGGTGGGACAACCTTCTGGTTCATAATGAATGCCCTCCGTCAACCGCCACGCTCGTCCCCGTCATGGCGCTAACCTCGTCGCTCGCCAGAAACGCGAAGACCGTTGCGATCTCCTCGGGCTCAACGAGCCGTTCGATCGGGACTTGACGGGCGAAGGACTCGGCGTCGGTGAGACCGTAAAAGCGAGCACTCTCCTTCAAGCCAGCCGTTCGCGTGGGGCCCGGGCTGACGGTGTTGGCGGTAACGCCAGTGCCGCGCAGGTCGCTCGCCAGCGACCGCACGAAACCAGTGACGCCGGCTTTTGCCGCGCCGTACGCGGCCAGTCCCGGGAAACCGCGAGTCGCCGCGGCGGAGACTGTGGCAAGGAACCGGCCTCGCCTTGGTTCCGGACGGCGGAGCAGCGCGGGTATCGCGACTCTGGCGAGGTTAAGCACACCGCCGAGATTCACCTCGAGCACGGCGCGCTCTTGGTCGGGGGGCAGCTCCCACGCGGCCATCCCTCCGGCGATTACGCCCGCACAAGCGATCGCCGCGTCGAGTCCTCCCCAACTCCCCTCGACCTGTGCAACGGCTTCGCCGAGCGCGGCCGCGTCCCGTACATCGGCCTCGAGAGCCATGATGCGGTTAGGCTCCCTCCACACGAACGCCTCAAGGTCCTCTGCGCGTGCGAGGCTGTACGGAAGCGCTGGATCGTCGGCGTAACGGTCGACGGCGCCCACGTACCACCCCTGGTCCAGCAAGGCCGACGCCGTCGCCGCGCCGATTCCACGGGCCGCCCCCGTTACCAACGCCACCCGGCGGTCGCCCAAGCCAGGTGCCGTCATCTGATGGCTCCGAGCCACGACGAGACGGTTTGGACCAGGTCCGCGAGCAGCGAGCCCAAGAGCCGTCGTCCTTCGTCTGCCGTCGCCCCGGCGGGGTCACCGAGCACGCCGTTCTGGCTGACCGCCTTTAGCGAGGTCGCCCGGACCGTCGGCAGGATCTCCGCGAGGTCGCGGGTGTCGCCGGCTTCGGCGTCGCCAAGCCGCACGCTGTCCGGGTGGAGCGCGAGCTGCACCGACGTCTCTGTTCTTCCCGCGTGCGCGTCGCCTTGCAAGCGCGGCCGCCAGGCGAGGATCCGGCGGGATTCGTCGGACAAAGTACGCCGGGCTCGGTGAAGCGGCTCGGCGTTGCCTCCGTGCGTGCAGACCAGCACGACTCCGTCAAAGGTCAACAGCGCGGATCGGCACAGCTCCACGAGCACCGCCTCGAGCGCCTGCTGGCCGATCGACAATGTTCCGGCGAATCCTTCGTGCTCGCCGCTCGAACCGTAAGGAAGCGGCGGGGCGATGAGCACGTCGCTCCGAAACGTGGCGAGTGCCGCGCAGAGCCAGATGGCCAGGTCCGTATCGGTGGACAGCGGCAGGTGGGGGCCATGCTGCTCGGTGCTCGCCACCGGCACCGCCAGGATCGACCCTTCCTCCGCGAAGGCCGCAGTCTCGGGCCACGTCAACGCCGCGAGCGCTGGCCCGGTCCGTGGCATTACGCGGCAGAGCCGAGCTCGCGGCTGAACCCAGGCGGAATCACGAGGTCGTCGACGGTTACGTCGTGCACCGACGCTCGCCCCAGGCCGAGCAACGCCGAATCGATGCCGGAGCGCAGGATGTCGAGCACGTTCTCCACCCCGGCCTGGCCATTGGCCGCCAGGCCCCACAGATAGGGCCGGCCGATCATCACGGCCCGGGCGCCGAGGGCGAGGGCCTTGACGACGTCACCGCCGCGGCGAATCCCACCGTCGAGCAGCACCTCTGCGTCGTCGCCGACCGCGGCGGCGACCGCTGGCAGCGCTCGGATCGTGGCTGGCGTGCCGTCCAGGTCGTTGCCGCCGTGGTTGGAAACCGAGATGGCAGTCGCCCCCGCCTCGACGGCCCGTTTGGCGTCGTCCTCCCGCGTGACGCCTTTGACCATGAACGGCCCGCCCCATTGCTGACGCAGCCAGGCCACGTCCTCCCACGACGGAGGCGGCGTGGCCATCCACTGGCCGTAGGCGCCGAAGAAGGTCGGCGCGGGCAAGCCGGCGCGCACCATGTTCGGCACCGTCAGGTCCGGCGGGCGCAGCGTCCGGGCGTATCGGGCTAGCCACCGCGGCCGCACGATCGCCTGTGGCAGGTAGCGCACGATGGCCTCGAAGTTCAGCCGCTCGGGGATCCAGGGGCTACCCCAGTCGCGGCCATTGGCGAACGTCCAGTCGAGGGTGAGGATCAGCCCAGCTGCCCCCGCGGCGCGGGCCCGTTCGACCCGCGCCGCCATCTCGTCGCGGTCGCCGATCCAGTACATCTGGAACAGGGTCTTGGGGTTGGCCGCCGTGACTTCCTCGATCGGTTTGCTGCCGAACGAGCTCAACCCCACGGCCGTACCCTTGTTCGCGGCAGCCCGGGCGACGGCGACCTCCCCGTCGGGGTGCACGGCCTGCACGCCCGTCGGCGAGCACACCACGGGCATCGACACCGACAGGCCCATCACAGTGGTGGACAGGTCGCGCTTGGCTGGCTGCCCGGCTACGTGTGGGGCGAACCCCAGCTCGGTGAACGCCTCCACGTTGCCCGCCAGAGTCACCCCCTTCTCGGAACCAGCGTAAACGGCCCAGTACACCCCCCTTGGCAGTGTCTTCTTGGCCCGCCGCTCCGCTTCGGCCACCGACTCGAACCACTTGTTGCGCATTGACGCCTCCTATTTGATGTTTGCGCCGGCGTCGACGGACAGCGCCACTCCGGTCACGTAACGGGACTCATCCGAGGCCAGCCACAGGACGGCGTTGCTTATGTCTGCGGGCTCGACCCAAGGGATCGGTAGCGTGTTCGACGCTTGCGCAGCTACGGCCATGTCGTCGGCGGTCGGGTGCGCCAGGTCCGGGCGAAACAGCGCGTAAGTGGCGTCGTTCATGACCATGTCGGTGTCGACCATGGTGGGATGCACGCTGTTGACCCGAATCATGTCCGGACTCAGCTCGAGGGCAAGGGAGCGCATAAGTCCCACTACGCCGTGTTTGGCCGCCACGTAATGGCCGATGTTCTGCGCTGGCTTCAACCCCTGGAGGGAGCTGGTCAGGATCATCGACCCGCCTCCCCCGGCCCGCAGGTGCGGGATCGCCGCCTTGGCGGTATGCCAGACGCCGGTGAGATCAGTGTCGATCACGTCCTGCCAGGTCTGTTCCGGGATCTGATCGAGCGTCCCGATGCTGAAGATGCCGGCGTTGGCGCTGACGATGTCCAACCGGCCCAGTTGCGCCACGCCGTCGTCGAGCGCCTGCTTCACCGCGTTGTAGTCCCGCACGTCTGCCTTGGTGGCGACAATCCGCCGGTCGAGCGCCTCGACCTCCTTGACCGTGCGCTCCATGTCACCGGGAGCCGACATCGGATAGGGCACCGACTCGATCTGTCCCTCGATGTCGATCGCGATGATGTCGGCCCCTTCTCGCGCAAGGGTGATGGCGTGGCTGCGGCCCTGACCGCGAGCCGCCCCGGTAATGAAGGCAACCTTGCCTCCGACTCGTCCTGTCATTGTTCCTATTCCTTTCATTGAGAGATCAGATTTTCATTTGCTGTTCAGATCGAGGCCGGCGAGCGGGTTGGCGTCGCACGTGCGGGCCAGGGGTTGGCGTCGAGTCAGATTGACCGGCACCGGCTCCGACCGCCGTGGACGGCGGGAATGATCGGCGGTGGCACGCGGTACCTGAGGCGCGTCGCGGCTTCGCAACGCGGTCTCGCCGTGGCCTTGCGCGCATTCGGGGTCGGGGCCGTCCAGTGGCAACCCCGTAAAGAACTTGGCGGCCATGCACCCGCCTCGGCAAGTGCCGTAGAACTGGCAGGAGGAGCACGAGCCCCCCGTCGTGGGTTGGCGCAGTTCCTTGAACAGGTTCGCGTCGCGCCACACGCGCTCGAAGCCGCCGGGCTGGCGGACGTTGCCGGCTCGGAACTCGTGGTGGATCATGAACGGGCAGGCGTACACGTCGCCGACGGGATCGATAAGGCAGACCACTCGACCAGCCCCGCACATCCCCAGCCCGGGCAGTGGCTCGCCGTATGGGGCCAGGTGGAAGAACGAGTCCCCGGTAAGCACCTGCTCGCCGCGTGCGGCCAGCCAGTCGTACAGCTGGCGCTGCTGACTGGCCGTCGGATGCAGCTCGTGCCAGGTGTCCGCGCCGCGACCCGATGGGCGCAGCCGGGTCAGACGCAGCTGGGCGCCGTAGTGGTCGGCCAGCGCCTTGAGATCGTCCAGCTGGCCGATGTTGTGTCGGGTCATGACCACCGAGAGCTTGAAACCGGCAAAACCGGCCTCCGCCAGGTGGTCCATGGCTCGGAGCGCCGTGTCGTATGAGCCGGCGCCGCGCACGGCGTCGTTGACGGCGGCGGTCGCGCCGTCAACAGAGATCTGCACGTCGACGTAGTTGCTGTCCGCCAGCCGTTTCGCCGCGGTGGCGTCGATCCTGCTGCCGTTGGTCGAGAACTTCACTCCCACCTGGTGGCCGGTGGCGTAGTCGAGTAGCTCCCAGAAGTCGGAACGAACGGTGGGCTCGCCGCCGCCGACGTTGACGTAGAACACCTGCATTTGCTGCAGCGTGTCGATGATCTGCTTGCACTCGGCGGTATCGAGCTCGTTGGGATCACGTCGCCCAGAGCTGGACAGGCAGTGCACGCACGCCAGATTGCAGGCGTAGGTCAGTTCCCACGTCAGGCAGATGGGCGAGTTGAGGCCGAGCTCGAACAGATCGACGAGGGGCGTCGCCGCAGTCACGGCTTCGGCCCACGGGTGATGAACTTCGACGCGGCGAGCGAAGCCAGCGCCTGCTCGTAGGCAGGCAAGGCGCCGTCGGCGACGCCGACCGCCCGGCAGGCAGAACGGGCGCTGGGATGCTCGCCCATGCACTGGAGCACTGCGAGAGCGGTCGTGTCCTTCACGAAGGACAGCCGACGGGTGCCGAAGTGGTACAGCAGCCCCCCGAAGGGCTCGGGCCGAACCGCGACCTGGTTGTCAAGCCGCCAGGGATGGTCGAGGTCGAAGCCCTGCGCATCAATAGACACCGCACATCCCGTCGATCGAGATCTCTTCGACCACAAGCTCGTCGTCGACAAGTACCTCGTCCCCGTCGGCGCCCGCCTGTTCTGCCTGATCGATAGCCTCTTGGCCTTGCCGTATTTCGGAATTCACGGTGATTCCTCCGTTCACTCGGGCGTCTTCACGCTTAAGAGTGCGGCCGGAGGGGGCGCGTTCGCATCAGGGGACTGCCCAGCCCAACTGCCCAGTCCGCGCCTACCAGGGCTGGTATCTTTTGCCCGGTTACTCGCAGAGGGGCTGCATGCTGCGCCGCGTAGCGGTCGAATGGGTGGAACTAGATCGTGTGCTCCGGCCGGGCGAGCCAGGTCAGAGCGCCGCCGACGTCGTCGCGCAGGGTGAGCCCTTGAGAGGCTCCTCCGAGCGGCGGTGCTAAGAGTTCGAGACCGCGTTCGGGAAGGCGACCGGCCTTGCCGCGCTCGCCTCCCCTCGTAAGACCAAGCGGCACTGTGTTGACGACCGGGTGATCCGCCGATGAAACGGGTCAAGATGCGACTGCGGTTACCGGCATTAACTCCTGAAGCTCAAGACAGATCCAAGTTTGTCGGTGCGATTCCAGGGAGCCTCGATGAGCCCCTGAAGATCGTGCACACAGACTCCCCGGCGCTTCATGCAGCCGGTTAAGACGGCCTGTGGACTCTAGGGTCGCGCATGCTCAGCCTGTTGTACGTACTCGGCGGGATCACGATCCACGGGATCGACTCCCAGGTAGTGGCGTGTTTCGAAGCCGATGAACTCAACCGCCAGGTCATGGCGCAACTGAAGGCTGCCTGTCTGTCGCAAGGCCGTAAGACCCTCACGTTCCTCCTCCGCCATGTGGTTGCCGTTCGCCCGGTTTACCGCAAAGACAGCTTGGTGCCATCCAGGAGTCCCGACGATGTGATGTCCGACCTGCGCGATTGCATCGCGGATCTCATTGTGATCCTTGACAGCGTCAAGAGTTTCTTCCTCGGCGCTCGTCGCATGGCCGCTGCGGAGACCCATTCGTAGTAGGGCAGGGTAGAAGATCTCCTCCTCAGTTGCCGCGTGGATCTCAAGGAACGCGGACAATCGCGACCAGACGTCGCGGAGTATGACGTTGTCGGTTCCGATCTGCTCCAGGATTGCGAACAACCGACGTTGCTCGTAGTGATCATCGAGGATCAGCTGGGTGACGTCCATTTCGCCTCCAAATGGTCATGTTCGGTTTGCTTTCAACCATTGTTGGACCCCAGGGCGCGGTTTCGCATCAGGGTGTCCCCTAGCACAAGTGCTGGGTTCTCCTCGTGCATCTGTGCGCGCTGAGACACCCGGGACCACCTAAACCAGAAGGCGCGTTTCAAGCCGTGCGCCTCTCGCGGCCGATCTAGTCGCCTGTTGATGTGTGAGGACTTGCTCAACCCTCAGCCTGAGCGATGGCCCACGCCGCGTTGACCAAGCCATCACCAAACGTGAGATCAGCGTCCTTGGTCACGTCGTCGAGCCAGTACATCTGTAACAACGTGTTGGTGAGGCCAGCGGTCTTTCCCCTGCGGCTATTTGATGGCGGCGCCGGCGTCGACGGGGAGCACTGCGCCTGTGATGTAGCGGGCTTCGTCGGAAGCGAGGAATAGGACTGCGTTGCTGATGTCGACTGGTTCGACCCAGGGGATCGGTAGGACGTTTAACGCTTGGGATGGGGGGGCCATGTCTTCGGCTGTCGGGTTCTCCATGTCGGGACGGAAGAGGCGGTAGCCGGCGGGGTTCATGAGCATCGGGGTGTCGACTTGGGTGGGCGCGATTGCGTTCACGCGGATGGCGTCGTCAGCGAGTTCTAGCGCGAGGGTTCTCATCAGGCCGATGACGCCGTGCTTGGCGACCGTGTAGTGTCCGGCGTTCTGAAAGGGTTTTAGGCCGGCGTCGGAGCTGGTGAGGATCATCGACCCGCCGCCGCTAGCCCGCAGGTGGGGGATTGCCGTCTTGGCGGTGTGCCAGACGCCTGTGAGGTTGGTGTCGATCACGTCCTGCCAGGTCTGTTCCGGCAGGTCGCCGATCTGTCCGGCGCTGAAGATGCCGGCGTTGGCGCTGACGATGTCGAGCCGACCGAGCTGGGCGACGCCGTCGTCGAGCGCATGCTTCACCGAGTCGTAGTCGCGTACGTCGGCTTTGGTGGCGACGATTCGCTGGTCGAGCGCCTCGACTTCTTTGACGGTGCGTTCCATGTCTTCGGGGGTGGACATCGGGTAGGGAGCTGAGCCGATTTGTCCTTCGATGTCGATGGCGATGATGTCGGCGCCCTCTCTGGCCAGGGTGATGGCGTGGCTGCGCCCTTGGCCGCGTGCCGCCCCGGTGATGAAGGCGACCTTGCCTTCGACTCGTCCTGTCATTTTTCGTTGTGCCATTTGTCTTGAGTCCTTTCTCGCTCGGTGTGTTGCGTTCAGTGAGAGGTGTTTGTGAGTAGAGTCCTCAGCCCGCGACCGACCTGCCGATGAGGGCGTCCGACGCGGTCATGGCCGCGCCGTGTGATCCGCGTCAGTGGTTCGAAGCTGGCAAAGCTCAGGCCGAGTGTGGCGCCGTAAACCAGGTGGGCTGTCAGGTCGTCGGCGAGCGTCTTGATGTCGTATTGCCAGATCGGCTTGTACACGCCGGCGAGGGGCAAGACGATGTAGTCGGTGAGCCAAACGGCAGTCCCGAAGCCCAAAGATCTCTTCCAGTTGCTCCGCCCGGTCAGCTCAGAGATGAGCGCGTATTGGACTCCCCATCCCGCGCCGGTGGTCCAGTGCACCAGGTTCGTGATCGGGCGGGCCCACTCGTCTGGAAGGTCATGCCCGACAACCGCGTGCAGGACCTTTCGACCGATCTGGCCGGGTGCCGAGGCGTCATCCCATTTTCCGACATTCTTCGAGGTTTCCCACGCGAAGAGGCCCTCGTGGCCGCCGCCTCGCCGGTATCTGAAGAACCAGACGAGGTCCATCGCAGCGGTTCCTACAACGCCAGCGACAGCACCCTCGACGGCGGCGCGTGTGGGTTTCACTGCGCGGTCTCGTAAAGAGTGTGCCGCGTCGATCGAAGTAACCCGTCAGAGGTCCGATACAGGCTCAGTCCTCTTCCGATCGGGGTGCCCTTGACCCTGCCGGTCCAGTCGGCCGCGACCACGTCGCCGTCGACAACGAGTGCGTCGATCGTGTAGCCGATGACCTCGCCGGCGACCTTGACAGCGTTCTGATAATCGGCTCGGGCTCCGTCCGGTCCACGACCAGGTGGTGTGTGACCGTAGTCGACGTAGTCAGACGCTACGACCTCGTCGAAGTCGTCTGGACGGCCGTTGGTATAGCAGTCAAAGAACTTGCGGATAACTTCTTCGGGATTCACTTAACTGTTCCTTTCTCCTGTGGGTCACAAACTGGTCCGGCTCCCCGGCAAACGACACCCCGCTACCAACCACCCAAAATGCGATCGGGTGGCCAGCACCGAACTTGTGGCTCTGGGCCCGACGCCGATGTAGTCGAAATCTGGTTCACGACCTGGCTTCCCTATCCGGTATGGCGTTCATTGTCAGGTCGCAAAGTCGGGATCGCATCAGGGTGTCCCCTAGCGCAACTGCCGGGTCGTTGTGCGGCGCGCACGCATCCGCTAAGCCGACGTCACCGGGCTGGCTTTTCAGCGATGTCTCGGACCACAGCGCGACACGAACTAAAGGGCGGCGGTCAATACGAATCTGCGAGCCGTCTCGGAAACACCGACCTTGTTCGTCAGGAGCCAGCGTCGCAGAGGAGGAGAAGGATGTTGCCCGTATGAGATAATGGGTACTACGACGACGGAAGAGCCCGACCTGGGCCGGGTAACGCTGTCGCTGAGACGTGCACCCCCCCGCCCCCCCCGGCGAGTTGTGCCTGCCGGATTAGCGGCGCAACGAAGCGACGCGGTCGTCTCCGCGCTTGCCAGCCATGCCTCGATGAAGAAGGGGAGCTAACGACATGCACGGTGAGGCGAGCTGAGTGTCAGCCGAAGAGATTCGCGATGACGTTGACACCGGTCGCCACAATAACCACGCCGAAGAAATAGGAAAGAATGGCGTGGTAGAGGACCGTTCGGCGGAGCCGTCGGTCGCGCAGCGCAGTGTCGGAAACCTGATAGGTCATGCCGATAGTGAACGCAAGGTAGGCGAAATCCAGATAGTTGGGTGGCCCGTCCTCCGGGTCGTATCCGAAGTTGATGCCGCCCTTCCCGTCGTTGGCTGACCGGTAAAAGAGATCGGCATAGCGCAACGTGAAGACCGAGTTAACGACGGTCCACGAGAAGATTATGGTCACGATTCCGATCGTCACGATCAGGGCTCGGCGGCCCCCCGATTCGTGCCTGGCAACACCAAGTGCCAGCGCGACGGATACCAGGCTGGCAGCGCACGAGGCTTGGACAAGCAGGCTCGCCGTGTCGCGTGTCTCGTCCTCGCGCATCGCGACACGCTTGGTTCGGGCTCCGTCCGCTCGAGCGATAACGGGCAAGACAGTGACCAGGAAGGTCAGCCCCGCCGCGTCCCAACCGACGAGAAGAGCCAGCGGCCAAATGACGAAGGGCGCGATTGCCAGGGCCACGATCACACCAATCACAGCATCGGAAATCAGTCGGCGAAGCGCAGGAGCACTTGCGCTTATCCAGTGGTGGTACAGCCGATGCGGTCCGGTAGCCATGCCAATGACTTGAGTCCTACCTGGCTTTGCCTCGCTGGACGTTGACCGCAGCCACTCGCTCGAGGCGCTGCAAGACAGAGCGGAGTTCGGCAGTGTCCTTCTCAAGCGCTCCTTGCTCCATTCCTTCAGGCGAGAGGTCGTGGACTATGGCTGACAGACGCGCCTTGATCTCTTCGAGCACTCGCCGTATATCCATCCCTGAACATGTTCCGGGCTGCACTCTCGATAGCCGCCGCTTGCGTCCGCCTTCGGTCACGGTTCTTACGCGGCGAGCTTGCTGTAGCCCGAAAGATCTCTTGAATCGTCTCGCCACCAGGCCGCCCCGACGACCCCGGGGCCGGTGTGAGCCACCATGACGGAACTGAAGGGTGAGATGAACAACTCAGCTTCAATATTGGCGCTTCGAATGCGGTTTGCTAGGCGCTCGGCGACGCCGATTGCCTGCGCGTGCAACACTGCAATCCTGAGAATGCCCTCGCCGGGGCAAGGACGTTCGATGCTTCGAACGATTCTGTCCAGGGCGGCCTTCTGTCCTACCGAGGGCCGAAGCGGTAATGGTTCTCCATTCGAAAACTCGAACAAAGCGCGCATCCCAATCGTGTTCGCCGCCCAAGCGGTTACCGCGGGTACCCGTCCGCTGCGTGCGAGAAACTGGAAGTTCTCGATGGAAGCGACGAGACGTACCTTCCTGGCCGCGTACTCGGCGGCCGCGATCACTTCGTCGAGGCTCGCCCCGGATGCTGCCGCCTCAGCGGCGGCCAATATGACAAGCCCTTGTGCGCCGGCGGCGGTTCGGCTATCGACGACGTGCACCTGCCCGTCACGGAAGTACCGGCTGGCGAGCATCGCCGAGTGGTAACTGGAGCTCATTGTGGAGGCCACGGTGATGAGCACTGTTCCGTCGCCGATCCCATGGTCGTCGATCGCCTTTGCAAACTCTCCCGGACTGGGACAGGAGGTGCTCATCTGCCTATCACCGGCTGCTGCTATGACCTCGTCGGACCGCAATTCTCCATCTCGGTAGGCGACGCCGTCCAGGATTAGGTTGAACGGAACAACCGAAATCCCCAGCCGAATCACTTCACCGGATGGCAGCGAGGCGGCGGAATCGGTGACGACGGAGACTGTCATGCCACCGCCTCTTGTCGGGGTTCGGGCCTGGCTGTCGCGACGCCACCTATCCCTTGGATGGCGCGGTGAGCTTTCCGCGCTCCGTCCGTTTCCAGGCAGTTGCGGGCCAGTTCGTAGGCTTCAGATATGAGACGTCGCGTGGAGTTGAAATCGATGCCGGAGATCTGACCGGCTACTTCTGGTGCCGGTATAACGTGCACGGCCCGACGAGTGGCTGCTTCAGCAAGGACCCGACGCTGTTCTTGCTGGAACGATAGGGTCATAGCCCTCTGTAGAGTCCCAAGGGCGTTCGCCGGAGGTCCCGAGCCACGGGCGGGCATTGTGCAAAGCACGTAGATGTCTGAGGGGTTCAGTTCCTCGGCCTGGCCGACCGGTGTGTTCGCGACCATCGCACCGTCCACCAGAGTCCTTCCACCAATTTGCACGGTAGGGAAGATGCCTGGAATCGCCGAACTGGCGAGAAGAGCGGGGACGATTTCGCCCCTTCGTAGCACCACCGGCTCGCCTGTTTCGAGATCAGTGGCGATCACCCGCAGGGGAATGGGCGCCTCCTCGAGACGTTCGAAACCGAGGTTTGCGCGCGCGAGAAGATTGCGTAGACCTGTCGTCTCGACCAGAGACCTCTGATTGCCGGTCACGATACGCAGCAACGACCCCATGCCAAATGGGAACACGTCACCGCGGCGAATCGACATCCACAGGTCTCCTAGCTTCTCGACGCCGGCGAGGTCGCAATGGCCCGACAGAAATGCGCCGTTCAGTGCTCCCACCGATGTCCCGACCAGGGCATTCGGTCGCACTCCCGACTCGATAAGCGCTTGAAGCATTCCTACCTGAACGGCGCCCAAGTTTCCACCGCCGCTTAACACGAAGACCGTTCTGCTCTCCGTTAGCGAACGCACTGCTGCCTCCTTACTCATGGTGATCCCGCATGGATGCCTTGCCGAGGGCTCCGATGACAAGGGTCACGAACTCCCCCGGAGTACGTGGTGCCCGAAGGTCACCGTTAAGGAGCGCTAGTTCCAGCGGCAGTAATACGGTCCGCTGTATCAAAGCGGTCTCTTGGGCCTTCCGTTTACTGAGGCCCAGCAGTTCGATCGCCAGGTAGGCCACTGCGGCGTCCCAGCCATTCCGAGGAATATAGCCGTCGGATTTGAACAAACTCCTGAGGCGTCCCACCGAGGCGTGGGTCAAAAGGTTCAGCCGAGCCCACGCTCGCACACCCTCCCCTGATTCACGTAACAGGTCGACGGCTTCACCTCTCAAGAACCGCATTCCCGCAGTAGCGACTCGCTCACCACGCTTTCCGTGTCGCTCACGAGGCCACATAACTCCTCCTATTCGTGCAACTCGAACGGACGCAAAACGAAGTTGAATCAGGGCAGGGTTGACGCGATTTATGCTGCGAGGCTGTCGGGCCGTCGGGTCGCGTCGGAAACGGACCGCTCTTGCGGGAGCCATCGCAACGCACCGAGTTGGTGTGCGAACCGCCAGTTCGAAATCTCATGAAGCGTGAGACCAGCAAACGCCAAGCCGACGACTCCGAGCGAGAAGGCAAAGGACAGCCAGATCACGGCTCTTCCCGACGCCGCGAAGCCAAACGCCATCATGAGCCCCGCGACGGCGACGGTCGCCGCGTCGAGAGCCCGTTGAATGGCTCCCCTCGACCGGTCCAATTGCGCTAGAACGGCCACGGCAATGATCGCGATAGCGACACCGAATGCGATCCAGCCCACTGGGACCGGGTGGAATGCTCGGGTCGCGACTACGACGAAGCCACCGAGAATTACTGAGATGACTCCTGTGATGTATTGACTACTCATTGGGATTGTTCCTCCTTTTTGGGTTATGACGAAAGACTTCTAACGGGTTGGGTTCTCTCGGGGAAGGGTGGCAAACCGGTCACCGGGGGCCTTGTGCCACCGCATCGCGCGGGAAGAGCAGATGTCGCTGATGGCTCGGTCGAGCCCCCCCATAGCAGCATCGGCATCGATGGCGCCTGAATGCCAAGCACGCCGCAGCTGGCAGGCGATCAGCGCCAAACGAAGCGAATGGGAGATGACTTCACGATCATCTGCCAGCGGCTCCGCGGCCGCCGCACGTAGGGGGGCATCACAGCCAGCTGGTCCCCGCCATCTTGAGTCCGTGGTCCCTAGGGTGTCTTCGAGTTCCTTCATATATCGGTAAGCATCTTCGAGCAGTGAAGGCTGGTGTCGCATCCGGGTGTTCCCTAGTAGAGGTCCGCAGTCCCTCGGCCCACAGCCCGCGCATGGTCCCTTGGTGAGGGTGCTCTGCGGACCTTGAGGAACAGCCTGCACGGAAGGTGTCGGTGACGTGACGTGGAGCTCCACGAAAGCCGTGGCCAGATACCGCCGATGGCTCGAGAACCGCGGATACACGGGCGACCAGAGAAGTTCCTGGATCCGGTTCCGTTACCGTCTGACTCCGTCGTGGTCGAAGGGACTCGTGTGTGGGCTAGGGACATGACGGATGTGAGTCGTCGGGAGGGTCCATAGGTTGGGCTGTTGTTGGACCAGTTGCTGATTGTTGAAATGGGAGGCCAGATGGGTTCCGCTTTCTGGTCTGGCTGTCGTGCAGGATCGGTGCAGTGTGTTACCGCCTCATTTCGTCTAGTGCCTAATGGGACAATTGCTGGAGAGTCAGCCCTTTGAGCGGCAAATGGACGTTCGCGGTAGCTCTCGCATTGGGAGCCGCCCTCTGCTACGCGGGGGCCAACGTTTCGCAGGCCATATCGGTGCGCCGCCAACCCCATCGCGACCGGATCGACTTGTCGCTCGTCGTTCGCATGCTGCGCCAACCCCTGTGGTTGGCGGGGCTAGGCGCCTCCGTCGTCGGCTTTGCCCTCGAAGCGACCGCTTTGGGATTGGCCCCCGTGGTCCTTGTTCAGCCTCTGGTTGTCGCCGAACTGCTTTTTGCGCTTCCTCTGGCAGCTCTAGCTACCGGCAGTCGGCTCGGTCGGCGCGAGAGAATTGGAGCGCTTCTAGTAGGGCTTGGATTGGCCGCCTTCGCGTTGGTCGTCAACCCCACGAATCCTAAGTTCACCGCAGGATCTGGGACCTGGGTGGTCCTTCTCGGCGTAGTAGCCGCGGCTGTGGGAGTGATGTTGCTCATCGCGTTCCGCAAGCGAGGGATAGTCCGAACCAGTGCGACTGCTGTCGCGGCGGCGGTCGTATTCGGCCTTCTTGCCGTACTCACCAAAACATGCGCCCGCGATTTCGCTGCGCACGGCGTGGCCGCGCTTGCGACATGGCAGCCCTGGGCGGTAGCCGGGACCGGCATCATTGGCGAGACCCTGGCCCAAAATGCCTTCGCAGCCGGCCCGTTGGCTATTTCGTTACCGCTGATCGACATCGGCGAGCCGCTTGTCGCGTCGATCATCTCGATAGTGGTCTTCGGAGAACGGATTTCCGGGCTGACACAGTCCTCGCTTGCGGCCATTCTTATAGCCGCCGCTGCAACCACGGCGGGAGTGATCGCCCTGGACACCTCACCGCTCGTTCAGGCGGCTCAACGGGACTTCGCCAACAACAGCACAGAGACCTCCCCCATTACCGACTGATTCGACGATCATCCTGCGGCCTCGCGTCGGCTTAGCGATACGTCATAGGGTTACTTCATCGCCAGCCGTGGCGTGAGCTAGTTGGAGCATGGCAAACTGGATCTGGTTGAGATGGCGCTCCGCTAGTTCCAATCGGCGGCGCTCGGCCGGCTGGACCGGCAGCCTGGCGATGGTGCGCTCGATGTCGGCAGTGAGATCGTCTGACGGCACCAGCGACGCAGGGGCGCGCCGCTCGATGGCCTCGATGACCAAGCCGATATTGTCGAAAGTTCGGAGGGCCGCGTCTTCCAGCGCTTGGGCGGCCGCTTGGTCGCCGACGGGAATGGCGACGCGGGCGAGGCCGCGGGCGGCATGGTCGCAGATGTCAAGAACCCTAAGTACCCATCGAGCTCCGCTGCGGTATCGCAGCCCAAGAATTCCTTTGGTCAGCGGCTCGACATTGGTGCGGACAGCGACTAGCTGTAGGTCGAGCTCCCTGACAGCGCGGAGGAGGTCGTAGTGACCCTGGCCGGTTAGCTGCCGGCCCGTCATCGCGACTAGGTCAGCCAGGTGCTGAAGGAAGGACCTGATGCCGTCGCGGACGGCGGTCGTGGTCCTTATCGGTAGAATAAGGAACGCTGCGGCAATGCCAATGGCGGCTCCGACGGCGGTTTCCTCGACCCGGCTGAGAAGGAGGTCGATGCTGAAGTCCCCGACCAGCCCGAACAGCAGCGCGAGCATGGTGGTGACACAGGTGATCGCTACCGCGTAGGAGACTCTCCAGAGGTAGAAGCCTATGAAAAGGGCCACGAAGATTAGCGCAAGGGACGCGGCCACATTGCCGCCGACGAGGCTGGCGATGACTGTCCCAACGCCTACTCCGATGACGGACCCGACCACCCTCTGCCACCCTTTGGTCAGGGCTTGGGCACGGGTGCTGGTGCCTTGATAAACGACAAACGCGGCGATAAGTGCCCAGTACCAGCGTGATGGGGACAGCACATGTCCGACCACGATGGCCAGCACAGCGGCCACTGTTACCTGGACGACCTTGCGGGTGTTGGGCGACAGCCGGGGGGCAGTCACCAGCTGGGCGTCGAGAGAGCCGTTTGCGGATCGGTCCTCGCCTTGAGGTCCTGAGTTGTTGTTCCTCTGGGTGTCGTGTTGCGCGCTGGTATCGGAGCGCTCCTCGTCAATAGCCGGTGGCGGGTAATCTCTCGCAGGTTGCTCGGACGCTGAGCCCACTTCCGCTGCCCGCAGGTTCTCGATGGCGCAGGAGAGGGCGCTGACCGAACGGGCCAGCGACTGCCAGTGGGGCGGAGTAGTCGGGTTGGCGGCGACGCTGGCTGCGATGGTCTGAGCCTCGGCAAGGGCTCCGTCCGGCTGGGGTGCACGTAGTCCCACGCCGACGGCCAACAGGGCATCACGCACGCTGCTGCGTGTCTCCGGATTCGAGTCGGCCCCCTGATCGGGACCGCGCTCGCCCTCGGCCGTTCGCTCCCAGGCCGAGCTGAGGTAGTCGACCGACAATTCAACGTCGAATAAGCGTCGAGCTATCGTGTCGCGTTCGCCGCTCCGGGGTAGGTCCTGCTGGGTGACATCGTCCAACTCGCTGCCGATCATGAGCATCGTGTCGTGAACCTGGCCTACCCGCCTGGCAAGGCGGCGTTGGGCCCTGCTTGTCCACATTGGCGCGGCCAGTCCGTCGGCGACGCCGGCCACCACGAGGGCCAGCCGGGAATCCAGCGATTGGCCTATCCGATTGATCAGGCGTGACGGATGCTCGCGCAGCAGTATGCCTATCCCAAGATTGGCTGCGGTTCCTGTGGCCACCGCTGCAAGGAGCCACGGCAGAGGAGTCGTTGTGGCGCCGAGGAACACAGTAAGCAAGTAGGTCGTGAAGCTGGCCACGCCGAGGTTGGTTGCCACTAAGCCGAAACGCTGAGCGAAGATCGAAGCACCAATGATGGCCACCAAGACCAAGTCGCGCGCGACCTTGTCCGAGGTAAGCCACACACCCAAGGTGACTGAAATCCCCGTCACCACAAGCATCAAGGCCGCAGTGGCCAGCTGATGAACGGGTCGCCCGCCGCCGTAGCCTAACGAGGTAAGGCTGATTAGTAGGCCAAGCAGCGCCACGGTGAATGGCTGACCCCAAACTTTGGTGAATCCATAGAGGACGGCTAACGCCGCACCCAGGCTCAGCACCTTGGTAGAGGCACTTCTAAGCTGCACCAGTCCCGGATCAGACGCGATCAACCGGTCAGCCAAGTGCATGACGCGTTCAAACCGGGTAGCCACCTGTGGCAGCGTCCCCCCTCGGAGCGCGCTGCTAGACGTGGGGTCCTGAGTCACGAAGGTTCAAAGCCAACAGGGGCCAGAAACCCCCAGCGGAGCTCCCCGGCGAATCCGGCGGGGATCACCGCTACCAACCACCCAAAATGCGATCGGCGGCGATCCAAGCGACCGCCATTGTGGGAGCCTGACTGTTGCCGGCTACCTGTACCGGTAGGACCGAGGCGTCGACCACGCGCAAGCCGCTGACACCACGGACACGCAGTTGCGGATCGACGACATCGTCGTCGTCGGGGCCCATCGCGCAGGAGCCCGCGGCGTGAAAGATTCCGCCACCAGACTTTTGGGAGTACTCCAACACATCATCCGGACTGGAAATGGTCGGTCCAGGGAAGTCTTCACCGAGCACGTAGTCCGCGATCGGGCTCTTGGCGAAAAGTTCCCGGATGATGCCGAGTGTCGGCGCTGGGGCCTGCCGGTCGGCCTGTTCTTCGAGGAAGTGGGTGTCGATGATCGGCTTGTTCTCAGGCAGCGGGCCGCTGACGTGGACCGAGCTCTTCGTGTTTGGGCTGATCTTGTAGCCCAGAAAGGTAATTCCCGAGTGTTTTGCGAGCGCGAGGGCTCCCGGACTCGTGCCGTCGAGTGCCAGCGCGGCGAACATGCCCTGGACGTCGGGACGGTCAAGGTCGGGTGAGGACCTGAACTGGCAGACGAGAGGGTAACCGCCAGTGGCGATTGGTCCGCTGCGGGTGAACAGGTACTTAAGCCCCTCCCATCCCTGCTTGGGCAGGCTGTTGAAATGCAGAGTGGGACCGAGCTTCCCTTTTACGCGGACTTGGACCTTTACACCACGTTGTTCGACGACCCGTTCTCCGACGTTAGGACTCTCGACACAAACGTCGATGCCGGCGCGGCGCAAGGTCTCTGGATGGCCAACACCGGATCGCTCGAGCAGTAGTGGCGTCTCTACGGTCCCCGCACAGACGATCACTTCCTTGCGGGCGCGGAACTCCAGGTTTTGCGATCCTTTCCTGGCCCGTACCGCGACTACCCGGGTTCCCGACCAGACGAGGGAAGCTGCGCGGGTTCGCGTGGCTACTCTGAGGTTCGACCGTTTGCGAATTGGGTGGACGAACGCGCTAAACGCGCTATTGCGCCGGCCGTGGCTGATGGTCGAGGGCGTGTAGCCGATACGTTCCGTGTCGTGAGCGTTAGTGTCGTTGACGTGTTCCCAGCCCATGTTCTTTGCGGACGCGAGGATCGCTTGGACGAGCTCGTCGCCGTCTTCGACGACCGAAACCCCGAGCGGACCACCGGCGCCGCGCATGTCCGACGCGCCGAGATTGTGGTCTTCGATGGCGCGGTAGGCGGCTAGCGCGCCCTCCCAGTTCCATCCGGGGTTGCCGCGCGCTTCGAGGCCGTCCCAGTCTGCCGGCGCGCCGCGAGTCCACATCATGCCGTTCACGATCGTGGAGCCCCCGAGACCCTTACCCCGTATCCAAACTTCGGGAGGGCCACCATTCTCGAGGGGTTGAGTACGGTAGTGGTAGGCGTAACGGCCTCCCCGGAGGGTGAAAAAGAACCCCTCCGGAACGTAGAGAACGGGATTCCAATCGTGTGCGCCGTACTCGAGCAGCAGTACCTGGTTCGACGGGTCCTCGGAGAGCCGGTTGGCCAGTACTGAGCCGGCGGCCCCAGCTCCGACTATGACGTAGTCGAAGTCCGTTGTCACTACCATTCCTTCCTCGTCGTTGACTCTTGTGATTGTCACGTTCCGTAACGCGGATCGCATCGGGTGTTCCCTAATGCAACTGCGTAGTTGTCGGTTGGTCCTCGTGCTTGCAAACCCGATCACCGCGGATGCTGGGTTGTGTTCCGTCTCCGCGGCCGGGCTCTGACCGAAGGTCCGGGCACGACCTGTATCGCCTCGGAGACGAGACTTACAACAACGCTCGCTTCGTCCGTTGCCGGCTTCGCGCAAATTCGGAAGGTTCCTCAACGACGGATACGGTCGCCGGAGATAGGGTCGCTTCACCGCTATAGCGCCGCGAGCGTCGGATAATACGTGGCGCTGACACCAACACCTTCGAAGGCCGCGTCGAGAGCGTGGCGCGCCTGGGGTGTCGGGTTCCCGTAGACCTCGATCGCGGCAAACTTGCAGAGCTCCGGAAAGCGCGGCAGTAGCCCGCTGAGGTTCCCCGTATGGATCTCCCAGCCGGTCGAGTCTGAGTAGTGCTCCAGAATGATGGCTTCGGACCTAGCCCTGTCGAGGAAGACCGAATAGTTCAGCGTGTCCGAGTCCTTCTCACGGATAGTGCTGAGCAGATCTCCGATGAAATCCGTGAAATCCTCGATCTTGCCGTCGTAGACCGTGACAAGAGATCGCGTCCAGAGCTCATCCGTGGCGTCAGCCATATGCTCCTCCTTAGAGTCTCTAACGGCTGTCCTTGCCATTGTCCGAGGGCTAAGGCTGATCTCGCATCAGTGTGGTCCCTAGTAGTGGCCCCAGGAAAAGGCCGACTCTGGCCACATGACGGCGTTGTCGCTCATCTCACACCCGAGGACCGGAACGAGCTGTCGAGACCTCGAGGATCATCCAGGCTGAACCTCAAATTGACGGTGACAAGGACTTGACTAGCCCGATTGTCCTTATGCGCGCCGGGCTTGCCTTCACACGTCCCGAGACACGCGCCGAACGCGTTGCCGCGCTTCGCGTGGGTCTATTTCGGATGGCACGTCATACGGCGTTTGGGCTTAGCTCATGAACGGCATGAGCTCGGGGGCCATTGTCACGAAGGGGCGCATCATGTCGCGGTCCTCGTGTTCGAGGATATGACAGTGGTACATGTAGCGGCCGGCGTACGAGGTGAAGCGGACGGCGATTTCGACCATTTCGTTGGGGTTGACTCGGACAGTGTCCTTCATGCCGCGCTCGTTGTCGTCGATCGCATGGTCGAGTCCATCGTCCGGGTCGCGGTCGACTGTCAGAGAGGCGGCGATGTCGAGGTCATCGATGCCGGCGTCGGGGATCTGGTAACGGATGGGGCGTCGTGACAGGATCTGGAAGGGGTCGAGGTGGATGTGTACAGGGTGCGTGTCTCCAGTGAGATTGATTAGCTGCCAGACCTCGTACTGTCCGAGCGTCGGGAAGAAGGTCGTTGCGTCCTCGAAACGGGAGGAGACAGCACGGTAACGGCTCGTCTTCCCATCGCTATTGATCATCACAGCGGGTCCGGCATAGTCGTCAGGGGTGATGGCAAGCTCGCGCATAGTAAGCATGTTTGACTGGCCGTTGAGCTCCTGCTCGACTAAGGCGATGACTCTGCGGGTCCCGCCGGCTAGCGCCTCGGGGCCTGGGGGCGTGTAGTCTGCCGCAAGCTTGGGCGGGATCCTCCGGCGGGTGATGGGACCTCTGACCACGCGGAATAGCATGACTTGTGGATACGGCAGAAGTCGGTCCAGATCTGCGGCGTCTCGAGCACGGGTGGCCGGGAAGGAGGATCCGTCAAACATGGCGGTGGCAGTGTTGAACAGAGTGAGCTCGCTACCGGGCGGCAGGTCCGAAAAGTCGACAAGCACGTCGGCGCGCTCGGCTGGCGCGAGTACCAGGCCGTCAGAGGGCGTGCCGACGGGACTGCTCAGCAACCCTTGGTCGGTGCCGATCTGAGTGATCCGGTGGAGGTCGGGTTCGTCACCACGGAGCAGGACGAGCCGGTATGTGCGGGCGTTGGACCCGTTGACCATGCGGAACCTATAAACGCCTGGCTGCACGTCGAGGATCGGCCAGACTTTGCCGTTCACGATAGTGAATGGTCCGAAGGCCTCGGGCATCTCGGGGTCGGTCTTGTGTAAAAGCTGTCCACTCAGTCGCCCCTGCCCGTCGGCGTCGAAGTTGCGATCCTGAATTAGTACGGGTATTTCGAACGGTGGTCCCTCGGGGAGACCGAGTTGGCGATCGAGTTCGTCACGGACGATCCATAGCCCTGACAGCCCGGCGTACACATCGAACCTGGTTATGCCCATGACGTGGTCGTGGTACCAGAGCAGGGCGGCGCGCTGGTCCGTCGGGTAATGGAAGACGGCATGCTGACCGGGGGCGAATAGGTTTTCCGCCCAGCCGTCATATGACGCGGGGGTAACGCCGCCATGCAGGTGCACGACGGTATACCCCGCGAGTGCAGCCGCTTGGCTATCGGGAGTGCCGCCGCTGAGTCCCGGCAGGCACTGCACCGGCATTCCGTTGGCAGTCGCTTCGGGGGCTACTGTGACTACGACGGGGAGCGGCCGGTCGAGTTCGTTTCGCCACTCGACGATCACAGGATGGCCACGTTCGGCCTCGATTGTCGGACCGGGCACTGTCCCGTCGTATCCCCAAATCTGTGACTCGGGTAGGTCGCGATGAAACCGGTGCACACTGGCGCGGATCTTCACGGTCAGCATGCCTTTGTGCTCGCGGGCTATTAGGCGCCGCGGTATTGGGAGCGGGTCGACGAATGGGACCAGCGGTGCGGGGAGCGTCCGGATCGGGTTGGGGTCCTCGGTCTTCTCGGAGCTCAATCGACTTCCACCTCGGTCACTCTCGGTCCTTCTAGGTCGGTCGAGCCCAACCTACGGAAACACACGCTGTCTCGAATCCGTGGGTCCCCTAGTCTGATACGGGTTCGGGCCCTCACCAGTTTCATCGCGCTGATGGGTCGGATCGAAGCCCTGGCCTGCATCTATATATCCTGCCCGCCGTTGCGACAGCCCGCGCATGTCACCTGGCAACGGCGGCGAGTGAGCGAGGTAACGTTTGCGCTGTGGGGTCCTCAGGGGCATCACCAACGCGACGACGTGCCAGCCCGATGATCGACCGGGAAGCTGAATGCGCCACCTTGGACGGGGTTGTCGACTCTGTTCGCCGCGGTCAGAGTCGGGCGTTGGTAGTACACGGCGATCCGGGCGTGGGTAAGACAGCGCTTCTGGATTATTTGGCCAGGCAGGCGTCAGACTTCCGTTTACTGACCGTTGCCGGCATCGAATCGGAGATGGAGCTGGCTTTCGCTGCCCTGCATCAACTTTGTTCGTCTCTTTTAGATCGACTGGAGCGGCTGCCGCCACCGCAGCGCGACGCCCTTGAAACAACGTTCGGTATCAGATCGGCCCCGGCGCCCGATAGGTTCTTGGTCGGACTGGGCGCATTAAGTCTTTTATCCGAGGCAGCGACGGAGCGGCCGCTCCTCTGTCTGGTTGACGACGAGCAGTGGCTCGATCGCGCTTCAGCGAGTGTTCTTATATTCGTCGCCCACCGGGTTGCGGCGGAGTCAGTGGGGATCGTATTCGGGACGCGGACTCGGGGCGCTGACTTGGAGGGCTTGCCAGAGCTGGCCGTCGGTGGCCTCAGGGAAGATGATGCGCGGCGCCTGCTGCAGTCGGTGCTAGTCGGGCCCATTGATGCAAGCGTGCGAAATCAGGTTCTCGATGAGACGCTCGGCAATCCCTTGGCGATTTTGGAGTTGCCGCGGGGACTATCGCCGGCGGAGTTGGCCGGCGGGTTTGGATTGCCGTCCGCGCCGGCTCTCGCGACCCGCATCGAAGAGAGTTTCAAGCGGCGGGTCAGTGTCTTGCCAGACCAGACTCGGCGGCTTCTGCTTCTTGCAGCGGCTCATCCGGCAGGGGATGCGGATCTCGTGTGGCGTGCGGCCGATCAGCTCGGGATTAGCAGAAGGGCTGCTAGCCCGGCAGCCGACGCAGACCTTGCCTCGTTCGGAGCGACGGTGCGCTTCCGGCACCCTCTGGTGCGCTCCGCCGTGTATCACTCCGCGTCAGCCGACGAGCGGTACGCGGCGCACGAGGCCCTCGCGGCGGTGACGGACCCCGCTGCCGATCCCGATCGCCGCGCTTGGCACCTAGCGCACGCAGCGGTGGGGACGGACGAAGATGTGGCCGCTGACCTCGAGCGCTGCGCGGCTCGCGCCGAAGCACGGGGCGGCTTAGCTGCGGCCGGCGCCTTCCTAGAGAAAGCTGCGCTCCTCACGCCCGACAGGGCCCTGCGAACGCGCAGAGCGCTGGATGCCGCGGAAGCGAAGGCCGCGGGTGGCGCGTTTACCGGGGCCTTGGAGCTGCTGGCGATGGCGGAAGTCGGTCCACTCAGCGAACTCGAACAGGCGCGGGACGATCTCGTGCGGGCCAGGGTTGCCTATCTCACCCGTCGTGGAAGCGACGCCCCGCTGTTGATGCTCCAGGCCGCCACGCGGCTTGGGCCGATTGATGCCCATCTGGCCCGAGCAACCTACCTTGAGGCGCTGATGGCCGCGCAGTTCGCTGGTCGGCTCGCTGGCCGTGGCGGCGATGTCCTGACAGTCGCACGGGCAGCACGGGTCTCACCTCGGCCGCTGGGTACCCCGAGCTCTGCTGATCTGCTACTGGAGGGTCTCGCAGCAAACTTTGTTGAGGGCTACACCATCGGCATTCCGACCCTGCGCTCCGCCCTAACGGGCTTCGTTGGCGACAGCATGCCACCGCACCAGGAGTTTCGCTGGAGCGCACTCGCCTTTGCGACGGCCTTGCACCTCTGGGACGATGATTGCTGCGAGGTTATCTCGGATCGAAGTGTCCAGCTTTCGCGTGATCTCGGCGCACTGAGCGAGCTTCCCCTCGCCTTGACCACACGTGCATACATGCTCATGTTCACCGGGCACTTGACCGCCGCGGAAGCGCTCGTCGAGGACATTCGAACAGCCGTCGAAGCGACTGGGAGCCTTCTCGCTCCGTACGCGGCGATGTACATCGCTGCATTCCGAGGAGAAGAAGCCAGGCTGTCATCTCTCGTCGCGACGACGCTTCCTGACATGACAGCACGAGGTGAAGGGCTTGGACTCACAGCAGCGCACTGGGCAAGCGCCTTAATCAACAACGGCCTTGGTCGCTACAAGGAAGCGCTTGCCGCGGCTGAGCAAGCTACCGAGTACCCCTTCGAGATTGGATTATGGAACTGGGCGTTAGCTGAGTTGATCGAGGCTGGAGCCCGCTGTGGGATGACTGACACCGCTGTTGATGCGTACCGACTGCTGGCTGAAAGGGCTGACGCGAGCGGAACTAGTTGGGCGCTCGGGATCGCGGCGCGGTCGGGGGCGCTTCTTGCCGAGGGTGACGATGCCGACAGTCTCTTTCAAGAGGCGATCGAGCGTCTTGGCCGTACCCGTATTCGTACGGAACTCGCCCGCGCTCATCTGGTCTACGGCGAGTGGCTCCGCCGGCGCCGTCGCCGAGTCGAGGCACGAGCACGACTTCGTGCCGCCCTGGAGATGTTCCAGACGATGCGGATGGACGCCTTTGCCGACCGGTGTGTGCGAGAGCTGCGGGCGACAGGTGAGAAGGCCCGTAAGCGTGATGTCAGCACGTACCGCGAGCTGACCCCACAAGAGACTCAAGTAGCTCGGCTTGCCCGCGACGGATTGTCCAATCCCGAGATAGGAGCGCATCTCTTCATCAGCCCTCGGACGGTTGAGTACCACCTGAGCAAGGTCTTCGCCAAACTCGAGATCACTTCACGGGCTCAACTATTCAGAGCCTTGTCCTGAAGGCGCCGTACCCGGTCGCGGAGACCAGGTCAGAGCCCTCAAATGCTCACAGTGCATCTCTCACCATGGGACGGTCTTCGTGTCTGCGCCTCTGCCCGCCCAACCTGCGAAGACTATGGATGCCTCGAATCGCTTGTGTATCCAGCCGGAATCACTAGACGTGGACCGAAGCGACGGCGACGGGTCTCATCGTCCGAGCGGGGTCGGGCGCCGATTAATGTCGAGCCCAGCCAGGGCTCCGGCGAGTCGAGCTCGCGAGGTGATTCCCAGCTTCGTAAACACCTTCCGCAAGTGGTATTCGACTGTTCGTGGGCTCAGGAAGAGGCGGCTGGCGATCTGCGGGTTCGATAGGCCTTCGCTGGCGAGCCCCGCGATCTGGGCCTCCTGAGCGGTCAGGTCGTAGCCGGTCTCAACTGTCCGCTTGCGAGCGGTGGCACCGGTGGCCCGCAGTTCGCGTGCGGCGCGCTCGGCGAATGCCTCCATCCCCATTCCGGTGAGCATCTCGTGGGCGGTCCGCAACTGGTCGCGGGCGTCCTCACGGCGCTTGGCCCGGCGCAACCATTCGCCGTATACGAGGTGGGCCCGAGCGAGGTCAGGGCGGAAGGGAGTGCCGCTGAGGCGCTCAATGGCCTCTCGGTAGAGTTCCTCGGCGGCGGCATCTTCGCTCAACAGAGCACGGGAGCGGGCTTCGAGCCCAACGGCCCAGTCAGTGCCGCTGGCCTGGGTCGCGGCGCTGAGCCACGAGAGGGCCTCGGCGCCGATCTGGGGTCGACCGCTGCGGGCGGCCGCCTCGATCAGTTCGACGAGCGCCCAGGTGGTACTGGCGACTCCCACGTCTCGGGGTTCGGTAGTCCGCTGGGCGACGGCGAGAGCGTCTTCGTAGCGGCCGAGGCTGTTATCCAGCAGGGCGCTTGCCCAACCAGCAACCCTCTCTTCCATGCCTTCACCGCGTGACTCCGCCTCAGCCATGCTTCTCTCGATGAGCTCTCTTGCTTGGGTTTCCGGTCCCCGCCAAGTGACCAAGGCCAACGCACCGAAGGGCGGTAGTTGACTACCGATAGCCTCCGTCACTGTCGCGGCCTCCTGGACCAGGGAGGCGGCGGTGGTCAGATCGCCTTGGAAGAGGTGGACGTAGCTCCGGGAATGCAGGGCGAGCGGCAGTTCCTTCAGCGCGCCGCCTTCCCGGGCGATCGTCACATGGCGAGTGGACAACAGGTCCCATCGTTCGTCCCATAAGGCGGCGGCCACACTCGAGGCCAGCCAAAGCCAGGGGAGCCCTCTGCCTCCCGAAAGCGGCTCACTGGCAAATGAGTCGAGCGCTCGGCGGAGCGTCGACATTGCCGCGGCATGGCCGTCAGTCACAAGCAGGGCCAGGCCGTCCAGGAGCTCGTCGGCCGGGTGTGGCGGATTAGGCGCCGGCGGAGCGGCTCGAGCGGCCTGAGCCACCTCTCTCAGCCCGGTGCTGGCCGAACGTCGAGCGGTGAATAACGCCGCCAAGAACGCCTCGAGGTACGTCTCTCGAGCTTGAGCGATATCGAGGTGCTCCAGCTCTTTGGCGGCGCTCAGGAGGAGCTGGGCCGGGTCCCCGCCGCGGTGCTCCGCGAAAGCGATTTGAGCCAGCAGGAGGTGCACGTGTGCTCGCCCGAGAGCGTCGATGGGCCCGGTCTCAGCTACCACGAGCAGCTCCCGGGCAGTGTCAAAGTCGCCGCCGAGGCACGCGACCCGCGCCGCGCCAAGCGCTCGCCGGGAGCGCACCGAAGCATCAGGCGTCATCTTGGTCGACTGCTCCAACAGAGCGGCGGCTTGGGCAAAACCTCCCCGAGCCTGGGCCTGGGCGGCCGAACGTTCCAACTCGGCAGCCAGGTCCTCGTCGGGGCCCCTGCTGGCCTGGGCCCGATGCCAAGCCCGACGATCCGGGTCAGCGCCGGGGTCGCTTACCTTCGCCAGCGCACCGTGTACGGTCCGGCGAGCCTCGTCTGAGCCCGAGCGGTAGACCGCGGAGCGCACTAGGGGGTGACGGAAGCGAATACTGACCCCGAATTGGCACAGGCCGGAGGTTGCCGCCGCTGCCGCGGCCTCGCGTCGGATGCCGAGCAGTTCGGCCGCACGCCACACCAAGATCGGATCTCCGAACGGCTCGGCCGCCGCGAGCAACAAGAGCTGCTGCGTGTCGAGCGGGAGTGACGAAACCCGGCGCGCGAAACTGTCTTCGATCTTGCTGGCCACCCCACGGTCCGGCAGCACCAGCCCGGTGGCCAGTTCCACGTGCCTCAACCCCCTCGGCACCTCGAGAATGGCCAGAGGGTTGCCTCCGGTCTCGTCGATCAGCCTGTCGCGCACTTGCTTGTCCGGCAGCGCCGGGAAGACCGAACTCAGTAGAGCCTCCGCCGAGGACCGATCCAACCTTCCGACTACCATCTCAGGCAAACCCGCCAGCTCAGGGGCGTCGCTCCGCGTCCGGGTCGCGAAGAGGATTGCAACCGACTCGGCCTGCAGTCGTCGCGCCGCAAAGGCGAGCGCCTGCGCGGACGGGTGGTCCAGCCAGTGGGCGTCATCGACCACGCAAACGAGGGGTCGTTCGGCGGCTCTTTCCGAGAGCAGGGTGAGAACAGCCAGACCGACGAGGAACTGGTCTGGGGGTGGGCCCGGCTGGAGGCCGAACGCCGTGACGAGCGCGACGCGTTGCGGTTCGGGCAGACGCCCAAGGTCATCGAGCATTGGCGCACAGAGCTGCTGGAGCAGGGCATACGTCAACTCCATCTCGGACTGGATGCCCGCCACGCGGAGCACGTGGCATCCCTCCGCACGGGTGAGGAGGTCTTCGAGCAGGGCCGTCTTCCCGATGCCCGCCTCACCGCGGATGACAAGCGCTCGGCTTTCACCGCTCAGAACCGCCGCGATCTGGAGATCGAGGGTCTGGCGCTCCAGGGCCCGGCCCAGCAGCACCTCCCAAGCCTAGCGAGACTGCCCCGGCAGGCCGTTGGGGCTGCGGCCAACTGGACACCGTACAGGTCCTAATCCACTATTCGGTTCCTCTTTGCGATGGCGCCAGCAGCGGATCGCCGGTCGGATCATCGCTCTCGCCGAACCGTACGGTGCAGGCTCCTCGCTGTCGCGCCGACCACGACCAGTGGTAGCAGCCACCACGCGGGAGCGCCCGCCCGGACCAGACCCCATGTTGCCAAGAGTCCGCCGCCTACCGCCGCTGCCACGGTCCAGTCGTCACCGGTCACGAACGTGACCACCCACCATGTCACGAACCTGCGTATCCTATTCCAAAGAATCATCGGGGTTCTCTCTAGGTCAAAGGTCGGTTCGAGCGCAGTCGCCGCCCCGTGACGCGACGCGACGCCAGGACGACACCTGGCGCACCAACACGAGTGCAGACACCACGTAGAACGCCCCCGTCCACAGCAGCGCGAGGTCGCCCCCCGGCCAATTCGCGCCGAGGCCTTCGCCAGCCCAGAACGTTCCGAACGTGGTGAGAAGAGAGCCGACGAACAGCTGCAGCGCTCGCTTCGGAATCCGCGCCACGAGCCGATAGCTCGCGGCCCCGAGGGCGCCGACGAGCAGCACCGATGCTCCAGCGCCGATCACAGCCGAGGCAATCGCATGGTCCGCGGCGCCGAATGCGACGACGATTACCGCGACCTCGAGACCCTCGAGTGAGACGCCCCTGAAGGCGAGGAGGAAGCCCGTCCAGTCGAAGCCGTCGCCGACGACGTCGCTGACCTCTTTGTCGCCGATCCCCTGAGTCCAGCCATTCCGAGAGACGCTCAGGACTCCTTTGCGCACCCACTGTGACCCAAACGTGAGCAGGAGCGCGCCCACGACGACGCGAATAGGCGACAACGGCACTTGCTGCAGCGCCGTTCCAAGCGCGGCGATTAGGAGCGCCAACACCACAAGTCCGGCGAGCGTGCCTGTAAGTGCTCCGCGCCATTGCCGGGTGGCGCCAACCGCAACCACGATGGCAACCATCTCGATCACCTCGATAGACGTAGCGAGAAACGTTGAAATCAGGACGGACGTGTTCATGAGCTCGTTGTGTCCGTCGCTCGCCGACTCGATCCGTCGAAGCAGCTCGTGGATGACACACGCGTCCCCTCCCGTGGATCGACGTCTGGCCGAGACACTGGAACCCGCGGCAGCCGCAGTCCCGCCGATGTGCGCCTCACCAACTCCGCTCATTCCTCTTTTCACAGTGGCAGGTCTCGCTCTGACAGCCTCGCGGCGAAGTCGACCAAATCGCCGGGACTATCGAGGCAATCGTGGTCGGCCCGACACCGGAGGTCCGGCTGGAACAGCAAGGCTTTGACGTCCCGCGTCGTCCTGTGCGTCGCTGTGCATTCCGGCAAGAACCTCGTCGATCAGGCGAACTATCTCGTCGCAACGTTCTTTCATTTTCATTTCTGTTCCTCCGTGCATTGAGACGCTTTGCCAACCTGAAGGGAGAGCAGGCGATCAAACAGATGGCCAGGTACACCAAGCAGCCCACGTGTAATCGATCCTGGAGAGTGCACGACATCAGCTGTCGGACGCGAATCTCGTTTGCTCACGCACGCGAAGAAAACTGAACGACCCTCAAAAGTAAGAGCTCCCATCAACTCCGAGTTACTGGGACCCTTGTGACATCAGGAGCGGACGCCTCCGAAACAGGTACTCGGACCTCCAGAACACCGTCCTTGTACGATGCCTTAATGTCAGCAGCCTTCGTTCCAACCGGCAAAGGCAGGCTCCGGACGAACGAACCGTACTGAAATTCCGAACGGTAGCTGTCCTTCTTCTTATCCTCCTTCCTGTCCTCCCGGTGGGCGGCGATTGTGAGCACGTTGTCGACGACCGTCAGTTCAACGTCCTTATTCGGGTCGATGCTCGGCAGTTCGGCCCGCAGCACAAGGGTGTTGTCCTCAACAAATTCCTCGACTGGGAGCCATCCTTCGTGTATCTCCCGCGCAAAGAGTCGTCGCCACACGTCCGGGACGTCGAAGTAGTGATCATGCCTTACAAGCGCCATAGCTCTCTCTTCCTCCTTAGGCATAAAACGATCCGACCCGCGGATTGTGCGAATCTTCCCGTTAGTTCGTGATTCATGCTGCACGTCTGAATTTGCACGGTTCGTCGGCGGATCGAATCCGTGTGTGCCCTGGTCCGTTCCACAGTCCTGACGGCCAGGGCCAGTCGCGGTTACTTCAAGGGCGACCGAGAACGGGGATTATGTTCAACCTGGGCTGTCGCCGCGACGTTTTGAATCCGGCACGTAATAATCCGAACGACCCCCTGCCACTAAGGCGCTGATCCAGGGGTGTTGACCCAACCCAAACACGGTCCGAGGGCGATTTTCGGGACGGCAAGACGACCATTACCTGTGACCTTGTGGGCGTGCCCTTGTCCGGGTTGCGAACTGAGTGGTGGGGTTATCCGCGCGGGGAGGCAACTGGAGCGGCGAGTTGCCGACTGAACCCCGAGGTGCCGTACGTCGGCCGACGGCAGACTCCAAGGTCACGTAGCGTGCGGAATCGTCCAGAACTGCAGCCTCTCGCGGGCCAAGTATCCAGCCTTGGCGCTGGGCCCGATCAGTTGGCCGATCCGCTCACGACCCTTTCCTTCAGTCGGCAGAACTCCTTATCGTCGATTATCCCTCGGTCGCGCAAATCCGCCAGTTGAGCCAACTCTTCGGAGGGGCTGGGCGTTCCGGCGGCATCCCGGACGTAGGTACGAAAGACTCTCTCTTGTTGGTCGGCGGCCTGTTGGTCATGAACTCGCATGTCGTTGCCGTAGATGATCAGGTACAGCACGATGCCGAGAATCGGGGCGACGATCACGACGACCACCCATAACGCCTTGAGCCAACCCCTCATGTCTTGACGCCGGAAGATGTCGATGAAGATTGAGATCATCAGCCAGATCTCAATGAAGATCAAGAAGAACCAAACGATGTCAAGAAGAACTTGCCCTGTGCCCCAAGTGGTTGCAACAAGCACTTTGTTGGATCCCTTCCTTCAGGTGGTGCCACGACGTTAGGTTCAGATGTGGCCGCCTCAGCCAGACCAACAAAGTTGTTCATGACCTTGGTCGGATCGCGGCTTTGATAAGAACATCTTGGGCGCGCCGGGCAGACGCTTGAATCCGCGAGTTCCCTAGTCCAGCCCGGATGGGCCGGTCAAGCCCCGGCTCCTTTCACGGGCAAGAAGGTATCGGTCGCGGCTATGTCGCCTATGGCTGAAGGACTCGAGCGGGTCTCGCTCCGGTCGTCGCCGTCCCGCCTGCGGCCGAGGTAGGTTCCACTCGCGGTCGATAGGGCCAACCCGGCTATGAGTACGACGAGGTGCAGGCGGGTGACGCCGCCGACTTGCAGCCCAGCCCAGAACGCCATGAGGACTGGGAGGGGCTGGTGTATGGCGGTGAGGATCGGTTCGACGGTCGTCGCGGGGAGTCGTTGAAGGGCGCTGGTTTCCTGCAGGAACGCCAGGACACCTGAGGCGAGGATGGAGGCAAGCCAAAATGCGGAGTAGATTCGGTGATGGCCGGTCAGCTGGTGGGCCAACAGGTTGTTCGCAAAGTCCACCCATGCGTATGCAAGACCAGCGCCGACGACGAGCGAGAGCGCCGATCGGGCTCGCAGGCGGGCCACCACGTACGCGATGAGAGCGGCGATCCCTACAGTCAGGAGCGGTGCGCCCAGCCGGCCGGCACGGGTCTGGTGGGCCATGTGCTGGGGCGCGGCCCATACCACCGCGGCCAGCCCGACCACGATGGCAAACGCGCTTAACATCTTGAGCCGCCCGATGCGCTCGCCGAGCTGCAATCGCGCCACAGCTAGCAGGACGAGTTGATCCGCGATCAGCAATGGCTGCACGATCGCGATTGGGGCGATTGTCAACGCCAAGACCTGGGCCGGCCAGGCCGCCGCCATCAGGCCCGCCCCGGCCAACCAGCGAGGGCGCGAGGCGAGACCGATGAGAAGTGATGGTCGCCCGCCTCGGCTGAGGGGGGCTTGACGATCTTCTTGGGCTTGGAGTACTACTCCGAAACCGTTGGCGACCGCGGCGGCTAGAGCGACTGCGATCCCGACGCTGGTCATGAGAACCCGCGCGCTACCCGATCCTCAACGCAGAGCAAGTTCTTGTTCGTTGAACCCGCCGGCCTCTTCCAATCCACTGGTGTCGCCGCGGATCTTCCCGCCCACGACCTGAACAATGCTGCGCCAGAAGTCGGGGGAAATCATCTGTAACGCGCGGAAGTAACGGTTGCTCATTCGGGCCAAGGGGGCGAACCGCAGAGTCATTCCCAGCCCCTCATCGTCCAAATTGATGGTCTTGTGCCACATCCAGGCGGGAAACACCAACACATCTCCTGGGTGCAGGTCGACCTCGAGCCTCGGGGCGTAATCGAAGAGCGCAAACCGCTCACTGTCCTGGGGCGTGCCATCGGGGCCGGCCTTGAACTCTGAGAATCGACGCATCCCGTCACCCCGAGCTGCGGCGTACATCAACCAGGTGTGCTCCGCCTCCACAAGCGTCCACCGCTTAGATCCGCTAACCGCCATGTACCAATTGGCGCTCTCTTCGCAGTGGAACTCTGCAGCCAGTCCCTTCCCCAGCCCCAGGATTAGGAAGCTAGCCATCGGGCGGGAGGGGAGCCCCAGCACGGGAAAGTAGGTCCCGGCCCGGTCGGCGTCGAAGAAGGACCGCAACTCGTGGTCCTGGTCCAACAAGGCCTGCAGCGGCTCATACCGGAGGCCCCGGTCCCGGACCAGCTCCCGCAGACGCACGGACACGATCTTCTCTTCCGCAGTGTCGACTGCCTGGGCGACAACCTGCGGAAACTGCTCCGCGAGTGCTTCGAATCGGAACCGGCTCACGTCTCCGTTGTGGAAGCCGCGGATTACCGCGGGCACGCCGGTCTTCACGTGCTCTCGGTAGAAGGTCCGCGGATCTACGTCCCCCGCTTGGTATTCCTGCACTGCCGTCACTGTTCCGGGGCGCACCCCCCGTGCTTGCAAACGCTCGCGGATGGTCTTGTACACCTTGAACTGGTAGTCCTTGAGCGCCTCGGGTTCGCCCCGGAGCTGCTGCCAGCCCATGGTCAACTTCAGCCGCACTACGTTCCAGTACCCCAGCGGTAGACGTTGCGCCGCTGACCCGCTGATCCGCCCCACGAACACGGTGTGTAAGAAGAACTTCTGCTCGACGACTAGCTGCCACAGCGTGTATGCGGCTGCGGCTCCTAAGCCGCACACAAGAGCCAGTCCCGATCGGAAGCACCGCGCCCAAGCCGTTACGATCACACCCATATCCGATCTCTCCCCGGACAAGCCCCCAGAATCGCTATACGGTTGCCGCCGTTTTCATTCATCAGATTCCTCTTTCCCAACATCTGAGCGGGCGGATCTCGTACAGCTACAAGCAACCACCAGACCTTCATGTCCCGCCGACGACAATGTCGACCACAGTCATCAATCAATCTCTATGGAGGTCAGCCGTTCGTTCCTGGTGCTGACTGCGTTACATTCTCGACGTCGCCGGACGGGATTGCATCAGTAAGGTCCCTAGTCTCCGGTTGCCTTCGGTAGGACGATCTGCTCGTTGAAGCCAGGAGGAATGGGAGCGGCTGCAACGATCCATTGCATCCCTAGGACAGCTACACGCAGCCGTTTCGCACGACGGGACACAAGCTCCATCTGCGTACAGGCGAGTTGCAGCCATTGGTTTGACGCATCGAGCGTCTCAGTGACCGCGTAGCGATCATCATTCTCGCAGCGGCAGTGATCGAGGGCTTCCTTGAACTGACCGCCCACAGCGAGCAGAGACGGCACCTGGCGCGACCCCGTTTCGCGGCCGGAGTCGGCGCATTCACAACCGTGACTCTCTACACGGGCATGGCAGGAGTGGTCGCTAGCCGAGGGCTCTCCGACCGGACATTGACTGCCGACCCGAGACGACCGAACGGAGTATGGCTGGCGCCGGGATCACATGGGCCGGCCGAAGTCGAACCTTGCCGCCGGAAGACCCGGTACCTCCGCTGGGGAGGTCACCGATGCGAGCGGCGTCGGTGTGGTTCATGCTCCTCTCATGGGATTTGACCCAAGAGGACTCCTCGAACGGGATCAAGGACTGGCCGATCCGAGCGGACCGACGGAAGTCGTGTCTCCGGCATTCCGCCGGCAACCCGTTCGGCCGGACTCCGTCCTGCGGAACGTGGTCCTTGCCGGGAGGGGCCGTTGCCGGTTCCGTCATATCGCTGGTCCGGAGGGTGCTCCGACAGTGCTATTGCTCCACGGCTGGACGGCGACGGCAGATCTCAATTGGAGCCCGTGTTACCCCGCGCTGGCCGTCCACTATGAGGTCATCGCTCCTGACCTACGAGGCCACGGCGGCGGGGTTCGAGGCAGGTTCTCGCTCGAGGCGTGCGCTGACGATGCTGCTGCGCTCCTAGCCACCCTGGGCAGGGGACCGTCGATTGTGGTCGGCTATTCGCTCGGGGGGCCGGTCGCCACATTGATGTGGCGACGATACCCGGAGTTCGTGGCTGGCCTGGTCTTGTGCTCCACGGCTAGCTCTTTCGCCGAGACCAAACGCGAGCATGTCGTCCTCTCAGCCGTCGGGAGCCTCAGACGCGCGGCCGGCTTGGTGTCCCCGATGGGTTCGGAAGCCTGGCGGAACATGCTCGGCGAGCGATGGGTCGGTGCCGGAGGCGGTTTCGCTGAGCTTTTCGCGGGCATTCTGGGTGGCCACGACCCCGTGGCCCTGTGCCAGGCTGCCATCGCCCTTCGCGAGTACCAGGCCGATGCCTGGTTGAGCTCGATCTCGGCACCTTCGGCGGTGGTCATGACCACCCGCGACCACCTGGTTCCTCCCGCTCGCCAGTTGCAACTGGCGTTGTCCATCCCCGACTGCTCCTTGTTTCGGGTCGAGGGGGACCATGCGGTGTGCTCCTTGAGGCCCGAGCGATTTCGGAAGCCTCTGCTGGCTGCGCTTGACGATGTAGCACGCCGGAGCAACCCTTCTTCCTGTGGCGCGATTCAAGCTCCCATGGTGGCTTAACGGGGATCGCACATCTGCCTCTCAGATGTACACGGTCCCCGCCACTGTTCATCTGGGCTAGAGCGAGCGCTCTCCGTTTCTTAGTGTCACTATTCCAAGAGATGCGGCGGCGTCCTCGACGGTCTGGGTAATGGTTACTATCCCATCGAAGCCGGTTGTGCGAAGCACGCGTTCGACTGATGGGCGGTTGCAAGCGACCGCTACGTCACCACCGAGTTCCCTCACTCGACGAATCGCACCTATGACTGCGCCCAGCCCTGGTGAGTCCAGAAATCGGACTGAGGACATGTCGATGACAACGTAACTCCCGCCGGCGATCTGGGCAACCTCCTGACGGAATCGGCTTACGGTGAACGCGTCGAGTTCACCAACGGGTGTCAATACTTTTAACCCTTGTTGGGTGTCGTCTAGGTGGACCTTCAGCATCACGTTCCTTCCAGGGCCGCCAGCAACGGCTCTTCGTGGTCAACCCCCGCGGGAATGGTTCTATTTGGCCACACGATCCTGTGACCCCTTGGAGCCCGAGAAGCGTGGGAGGGCCGGGTTATATGTGACATCGGGTTAGCTGCAAAGGAGAAAGCTCGCGAGCGCTCGAACGATTGCGCCGCTCCTCGGCTCAGGGGTTAGCACCCATGATTTCGCTGAGGTGTTCCCGAGTTGCGCCGTACCGCACAAGGGTTGGAGCGTCACGCTCGAGGTCGATCGGATCGGCCAGTTGGTCGCTGATCTCGCGAATGATCTCCTCGGAATACCCAGTCCTTCTGAGTACCTGGGCCAGCTCGGTCTTGGAGACTGTTCTGCTCACGGCTCACACCATCCTGTTCTCTCGCGAGGTCGGTGAGAATGACGCCTTCCTCTTCCCGACTGTTGCCCGCGGACTTCGCATGAATCCTCCGTGTCGAAGATCGAGTGATCGATATAGCCGAGGCCAACGGTACGTGTCCGATGCTTCGCTCGAATCCGGCAGGTCCCTAGTCGCATCACTCGGTCGTTGTGTTCGTCGTGCAGATCGAGCTTTCTCAAACCACATCGTCGAGGGGCTGGATCAGGCGAGTATTCAGTCCGGTGATGCAGGCCTGAGAGATCTTCGACCACGACGACGAGATCATCGTGCGCACAACTGTGGACGGTACGTACGACAAGACCAACCTTTCCGACGAGCTCATCGTGAAAGCCACTTATCGCTCTGAGACGGCAAAATTGTCGTCCTGACCAAGATCGTGAACGACCCCTTCCCCATACTGACCGAGAGTTGATCCCGGGGTCTGGGTCCGCCTTTGCCTCCTCTTAGACGAAACGCGGCTGGGCCGACTTGCTTCCGGCGCCGACTGACTTGGATTACGCCGAGGTACTGCGTGCTCGTTCAGCCCTCCTTGCCACCGAAGGATGTCGGAGCGTCCGAAGGCGGAATCAATCGGACGATGGCTGTGCCGTTACGTTAGGACGCGCCCAAGCTGGTTACGGTTGGTGATCGCCAGCTTCTCGAACACTTTGCTGAGGTGGTACTCGACTGTGCGCGCACTGATGTACAGGCGACCCCCTATCTCAGGGTTGGACAAACCGTCGCGGGCAAGCTGGGCGACTTGGGCTTCCTGCTGAGTAAGCTCGCGTTGGGTACTGACGTCGCGCTTTCGGGCCCTCTCGCCCGTCGCGCGGAGCTCACGCCTGGCCCGCTCGGCGAACGCCTGCATGCTCATCGCGTCGAGCATGTCTTGCGCGGTGCGCAGCTGCGCCCGAGCGTCGCTGCGCCGTCGCTGGCGGCGCAGCCATTCCCCGTAGAGAAGGTGGGCGCGAGCCAAGTCGGCGCGGATCCGTGTCCGGCCAAGGTGCTCGATCGCGTCTGTGTAGAACTCCTCGGCGTCATCGTCTTGGGCTAGCAGCGCGTTCGCACGTGCCTGGATACCCAACACCCAGTCGGTGTTGCTGGCGCGTGCAAACTCGCTGAGCCTGTCGTAGGCGTCGGCTGCTGCCTCGTTCATCCCGCTGTGTACTGCGGCCTCGATCAGCTCGGCGAGCGCCCAATTTGTGAACATGAGTTCCCGGCTGTTCTCACTGGCGCGCTGGGCCGCGGCCAGCGCGTCTTGGTAGCGGCCGAGGCCATTGTTGAGCACGGCATTCGCCCATTCGGCGGCGGAAAGGCGAGCACCTTCGCCGCGGAGCAACGCATCCTTGATATTCGTTTCGATCAGTGTCGCTGCTTCGACCTCGTCGCCCCGAAACGCAGTGACTCCAAGCGCCCCGTACGCGCCGAAGTTGATCTCCGTCGCCTCTGTCGCCACGCGAACCTCCTCGACTACTGACGCCGCGCCGCCGAGGTCACCACTGAGGATAAGCACGAATGCAAGCGTGTGGAGGGCAGCGGGAAGGTCACTGAGAGCTCCGGCCTCGCGGCAAGACTTGGCCCATTCATTGCCGAGCGCCACATAGCTGCCGTCATCCCATATATGCAGAGCCGCGGCTACCGCCAACCCCATCCAGGTACCGAGGTCGCCCACGGGCATACGACCGTTGAAACCGGCCACCGCCCTGCCCAGAATAGGCAATCCCGTTGAATATCCCTGGTCGAAGTTCGCAACGAGACCTTCAAGAAGGATGTCGGCGGCTGTAGACGAGTCCGAGGGCATCGTGCTGGCCGCTCGTGCCACGTCCAGCAAGGAACCACCCGGAGCGGCCAGCCGACCTGCGAATTGCGCGGCGGTCAGCGCCTCGAGGTACGTGGCTCGGGCAAGACGGGCGTCGACTGGCTCGAGCCGCCTGGCCGCCTTGAGCAAGAGTGGCGGGGCGTCGTTTCCCCGGCTCGCCACAAACGTAACCCGAGCCCGGACCAGATCGGCGCGAGCCCGCTCGAGCTCACCGAGCGGTCCTGCGTCCGCGACGGCCAACAACTCCAGCGCCGCGTTTAAGGCGCCTGCCTGGAACTTGGCCTGGGCTGCGTCCAGCGCCCGGTGTGCCCGTTTCGCCCGGTCGGGCGTCAGCACGCTGGCTTGCTCGAGGAAGGCGGCCGCCGCGGAGAATCCGCCTCGAGCCTGGGCTCGGCCGGCCGAACCGACTAGCTCTGCGGCGACGTCTTCGTCCGGTCCGATAGCGGCTCGGGCGCGATGCCAGGCTCGGCGGTCAGGATCTATGCCCGGATCGGTAACCTCAGCCAGCGCCTGATGTGCCTGTTGCCGCTCGTGGGCTGACGCCGAGTGGTATGCAGCCGACCGGACCAGCGGGTGGCGGAAACGCACTCTTTTCCCGAACTCGGCCAGATCGTCGTCGACCGCGGGATACGCCGCCGCCGGATCGACCCCGAGCCAGGCTGCGGCTCGCCACACCAAAGCCGGATCGCCGAGAGGTTCGGCCGCGGCGAGCAGCAGCAGGCACCGGGTGTCCGCCGGCAGGACCTCGATCCGCCGTCGAAAGCTCTCTTCGACGGTGCCCGCAAGCTCCCTCGATCCGGGCATTCCGAACCCTCCCGCCAGCTCCTCCACCGAAAACCCGCGCGGCAGCTCCAAGAGGGCGAGCGGATTGCCTCTCGTCTCAGCAATGATCTCGTCCCGAACCTCTGCATCTACCGGCCCGGGCAGGACCCTTTCCAACAACGCCCGCGCCTGATCCGCCTTTAACCCGTCGATCTGCAACCTCGGCAACCCGTTCAGTTCAGCTCTCGGAACCCGGGCCCCGAAGACCAGTGCGACCGACTCCATCCCCAAACGTCGCGCCACGAACGCCAGGATCTGAGCCGAGGCTAAATCGAGCCATTGCTCGTCATCCACCAGGCACACGAGCGGTTTTTCCGCGGCTACCTCCGCGAACAGGCTCAACACGGCGAGCCCGACCAAGAAACGGTCGGGCGCTGGACCATCACTCAAGCCGAAGGTGGTCCGTAGGGCATCACCAAGCGGTTCAGGGAGCAACACCAGCTGATCAAGCATGGACGCGCATAACTGCTGCAAGGCTGCGAAGGCCAGCTCCATTTCTGACTGGACCGCGGTCACCCTCACCACGCGGCAGTCCGACGCGCGCTCCGCCAAGTAGTCCAACATCGCCGACTTTCCGACGCCAGGGTCGCCGTGCAACACCAGCGACCGGCTTTCCCCCAGCCGAACCGCTGCAAGGAGCGAGTCCAGCACAACGCATTCCATCTCTCGGCCAATGAGTTGCGTACCGGAGCCCCCCGCTGGAAATGCCGACCTTGACGGCACAAATCAAGGATAGATGCTACGTGTAGGGGGCGCACCGCCGTATCAACGGCAAGGGTAGCTCGGCCCTCCATCGTGGGGGCCCTCGATGCCTCGGATTTGGATTCAGAAATCCATAGACACTTCTATATAGAGGCGTCTATGCTTGGGGGAGTGGTAGATAAGACGCGGACCCCGATCGCCGTCGCCGAGCTTTTGCATTCCCTGGTGGTGATGGCGGTTCGCCAACCGAGGGAGGTCAGCCTCAGTGCTGCCAGCACGTTGGCGACGCTGGAGCGAGGCGGGCCGCGCCGTATCACCGAGCTAGCGGCCATCGAGGGCGTGACGCAGCCCTCGATGACTGCGATGGTGTCAGGTCTCGAGCGGTCGGGATTCGTGGCGCGGGCGTCTGATCCCGTGGACCAACGAGCCGTACTGGTCACCTTGACCGAAGGGGGCGAGAGCTATTTGCGGCTACGCAGACGGAAAGGCGCGGAGCGGTTCAGCGAATTGATCGACGAACTTCCGGACAAGGAACGCCGAACTCTGCTGGCAGCTGGGCCGGCCTTGGCTCGCATGGTCGAGCTGGCCACGGCTCGGGAGGTGGCGTCGTGAGCGGGAGCGCCCGTTCGGCGATCAGCCCTTTCCGCCAACCCAAGGCGGTCTGGGCGGTCGCTTTCGCATGTGTGGTCTCGTTCATGGGCATCGGCCTGGTCGATCCGATCCTGCCGGCGCTGTCCAAACAGCTCCGGGCTTCGCCCAGCTCGGTCGAACTTTTGTTCACCAGCTATCTGGTCGTCACAGCTCTCGCCATGCTCGTCACGGGGTGGGTGTCCACCCGGATCGGCGGTAAGCGAACCCTGGTCGCGGGATTGGTTCTCATCGTGGCCTTCAGTGCGGCCGCTGGCGCCTCCGGGACGATCGGCGGGATCATCGGGTTCAGGGCGGGCTGGGGCCTCGGCAACGCCTTGTTCATCGCGACCTCTCTAGCGGTCATCATGGGGGCGGCATCTGGTGGCTTCTCGGGGGCGATAATCCTCTACGAATCAGCACTTGGCATCGGGATCGCTCTGGGCCCGTTGGTGGGAGGCGAGCTCGGAGGGATCAGCTGGCGTGGACCTTTCTTCGGGGTCACCGTCCTAATGGCCGTCGCTCTGGTGGCCACGCTCGTGTTGGTAGAGCCGACCCCCAAACCGAGCCATCCATCGTCTCTAACCGCGCCGATCGAAGCGTTGAAGCACCGGGGTCTCGCGACGATGAGTGTCACCGCTCTGGGATACAACTGGGGGTTCTTCACGCTCCTAGCCTTCACGCCTTTCCAGATGCACCTGGGCATTCACGAGTTGGGATACGTGTTCACCGCTTGGGGAGTATTGGTGGCCATATTCGCAGTGTTCGTCGCGCCACGAGCCCAGGCGCGCCTGGGTACGCCGCTCAGCCTCTACATCAATCTGGGCCTGCTCGCTCTCGACCTGCTGGTCATCGCAGCATTCACGACCTCACGGACAACGCTGATCGTTGCGGTCATCATCTCTGGTGCGTTCGTGGGACTCAACAACACCCTCACAACACAAGCTGTCATGCTCGTGTCCCCTGTGGAGAAGCCCGTCGCCTCTGCGGCCTACGGGTTTGTCAGGTTCATCGGAGGCGGCCTTGCTCCTTACGTCGCGAGCAAGGTAGCCGCGGCCGTCAACGTACATGTCCCCTTTTACATCGGAGCAGCGACTGTGGCCGCCGCGATCGTCGTCTTGAGTACTGGCCACTCACTTTTGACAGCTGCTGAAGGTGGCGAGCAGGAAATCGATAGCTGGCTCGGAGCGAGTACCTCTGAGGCCATCAGCTCCGCTGTGGGACCAAAACCACTCGAAGCCAGACCCGTGCTGGTTGCGATCGACGTCACAGTCGACTCCACCGACGTGCTCGCCGCGGCCCGCGCCCTGGCTGAAACACTTGCCTGCCCAGTGGAAGTCGTTCACGTCATCGAAGTCGACGTGCTGGCAGAAACCGTTGATGACAGGGACGAGAACACAGACTCAGGCGCAGTGATGAATGCTGCCATTACGTCCCTGACTAATATGGGCCTTTCGGCCCAGGGGCATCTCCTCCGGGTTATCGGAACTCACGGGCAGACAGGTCGACGCATCGCCGCGTTCGCGGACAAGATCCGTGCGAGGACCATTGTGATTGGCGCGCCGCGAGACGCGGAAATTGCGGCGCTTTTCGACGCCGACTTTTCTGGCGAGCTGCTACGCCACGCCAAATGTGACGTGCACGTGATTGCCGATCAACCCGCCGGTCGGATCAGCGATCCCGCCGCATAGGGATAGACGCAAACAATGAGCCGTACTCCTGATTCCAAAGGCCAAGGTTCGAGCCGCGGGGGGCCGATGTCCTCAACCCGACGATCCTCGTCGGCTTCGACGGAAGCCAGACGTCGTGGAACGCTCTGTACTGGGCCAGTGGCGAAGCGCTCAGGTCTGCAGGCAACCTCATCGCCGCGTTTGTGTCGCCCGAGCACTCGATGGCAATCGCGGAGACAGCCTCCACCGTGGGAGGGGTTCCGTTTGACTACCACGCCATCGAGTCAGCGGATGCTGAGGAAGCTGCTGCTCGGCAGTCAGATGCGAGACGGCTGGCGAGGGAACAGAACATGCGGATCGAGTTCGTCCACGCGCACGGTGACCCTGCAACCGAGCTGGCTCTGCTCGCACATCAACTCCGCGTCGATCTCATCGTGGTCGGGAGATCCGCGAGGATTCTCCACGCTCTGATGGGATCAGTGGCTAATCGTCTAAGCCGCATCCGCAACGCTCCGGTCGTCGTAGTCGTCCCCTGAGCCTCGCCTCGTCGGAGCAACCGCGCCGGGCACCCGAGCTAGGGACCCCACTGATGCGAGACCAGCGTTTGTCGCCTGACAATAGATTGCGAGGAACGCACCAGGGAGGCGACGGAGTAATGAGCTACGAGCAGGTTTCGATCCGCACCCACGATGGCGAGTGCCCGGCGTACGTGTTGACGCCGTCCGGATCGGGCCGGAATCCGGCCGTCATCTTCTACATGGACGGCCTCGGAATTCGGCCGACAATCCTTCAGATGGGGCAGCGGCTAGCGAGTTACGGCTATGTCGTGCTAGTGCCCGATCTGTTCTATCGGGCTGGGCATTATGAGCCGTTGGATCCGAGGGCGGTCTTCGCCTCTGGCGACGCGACGGACGCGATTGGGCACCTGATCGCTTCGACCGACAATCGCCGGGCAGCCGAGGACACAGAGGGCTTCCTCGCCTACCTCGACGGCCGCGACGACGTGGCCGGCACCAAGGTGGGTACGACTGGTTACTGCATGGGCGGAGCGATATCGCTAACCGCGGCGGGAACCTTTCCTGACCGTATCGCCGCAGCGGCTAGTTTCCACTGCGGCAACCTGGCCACTGACTCCGACCTCAGCCCGCACCGACTCGCGCGCGCTATCGCCGCCCGGGTCTATGTCGCCGGAGCGGACCACGACAACTTGTACCCGCCCGAAATGGCAGCGCGACTTGAGCAGGCGCTGAACGACGCGGGCGTGGATCACCGCTGCGAGATCTACTTAGGAGCGCTGCATGGTTGGACTATGACGGACTTCCCGGTCTACAACGAGGCCTCGGCTGAGCGCCACTGGGATGAGCTGGTGGGCTTGTTCGCGGACACGCTCACCTGAGGCGCCGGCAGGCAGCAGACGTAGATCCGGTGCTCAACGATTGACCGAACGCTCTCACTGGTGCCGTAGGCGAACACCAGCCACTGATTCAGCTTTCTCGAAGATCGAATCAATGAAAGTAACCGACTGGAACGCTAGGCATCTGTTGCTTCGCTCGAATCCGGCAGGTGCCCATTTGAACTACTCGATCTCTGCTGGCATCGAAGCAATCGAGCGTCCCCAAACCGCCCGCCCGAGGCGTGACCAGGCGACTCCGCTGCCGTGACGCTGCCCAGATCCATCGTGGGCGACTGCGGTGTCGCTGACCCAGCCGGCTTGAGCTTCGACTAGGGAATACACGGATTCAATAGTCCGCCCAGTCGAGGAAGCTTCTTCCAAACGCACAAGGCGAGAGATACCTCCGTGCCGCCGAGAAAGGACCCAGCTAGATGTCGAGCCTGCCCCTGCCAACCAAAATCATCACCGAGCTGCCCCCCGTCGTCGCCGAGTACATAGACGCGGTCAATGCCTTCGACACCGACCGTATCGTGAAGACGTTCGCAGCCGATGCCTACGTCAACGACAACCGCCGGGAGATCTGGGGTGCGGACGCCATCTGGAAGCTCATGGACAAGGAGATCGTCGGCGACCACGTCACGATGCAGGTCCGAGAGATCATCGATCACTACGGCGAAATCATCGTCCGGGCAAAGTGGGACGGCACCTACGACAAGACCAACCTGCCCGACGAGCTCATAGTAACGAGCTATTTCTCGCTCCGGGAAGGCAAGATCGTCGGCCTGACCATCATGGTGAACGAGCCTTCCCCGTACTGAGCGCCCGCTGCACCGGCCTCGGTGGTATTCGGGCCTTTTGTACGACTGACCAGAGCAGGCAACCATGTCGAAACTCCAGATCATCATCGCTAGCACCCGCCCCGGTCGAGCCGCGGATCAGATCGCCACGTGGGTGATCGACCGGGCCCGGAGCCACGGCGGCTTCGACGTCGAGGTCCTGGATCTTCGCGACTGGCCCCTGCCTATGTTCGCCGAAGACCCTGGAACGATGGGGGACTTGAACGACCCCACCTACTCGACGCCGATCGTGGGGAAATGGAACCGCAAGATCAAAGAAGCCGACGCTTACCTGGTCATTACTCCCGAGTACAACCATTCCGTTCCCGGAGTGCTCAAAAACGCCATTGACAGCGTCTTCCTCTCCTTCGCCTTTCGCAACAAACCTGTAGTGGCCGTTGGCTACAGCGTCGGCATAGGCGGCGGAATCCGAGCCATCGAGCACCTCGCTCAGATAGCCGTCGAGGCGGAGATGGTCCCCCTGCGAAACGCGGTGGTCATCCCCGAGGTCGCGAGGGCGTTCGACTCACACGGCGAGCCCGTCAACCCCATAACCGAGACCGCCCTGGGCGTCGCTCTTGACGACCTCAAATGGTGGTCCGGCGCTCTCGAGGCGGCGCGAGGCAAGGGTCAATTGCCCCACGCGGTGTTTCGGATCAGTGCAGCAGCAGCGGCCGTCGACGAGGTCGAAGACGAGGCCGTATGACAAGGAGCAATCAGCATGGAGATTAGAGAGTCATGAAGATCGGAATCATTGGAACGGGGACGATAGGCGGTACGCTCATCCGTAAGCTTCGTGCGTCCGGGCACGAGGTCCGCGTCGCGAACTCGCGTGGACCGGGCTCGCTCAGCGACTTGGCAGCCGAGACGGGGGCCACGGCAGTCACCACAGCGGAAGTGGCTGCCGGTGTCGACGTTCTCATCGTGTCCGTGCCCTTCGAGCAACTGACCGCATTGAAGTCGGTCATCAACAAAATCGCGAGCGATGTCACCGTTGTGGACACGTCGAATTACTACCCCGTACCCGGCGCCGGTCCGCTGAGTGCCGCCCCAATCGAAGCGATCGACGCCGGGCAGCCGGAGACCGCCTGGCTGCAGGAAAAGTGGGGCCGGCCTGTCATTCGCGCCTGGAACCCGATCTTTGGCCCCACGCTTGCAAACAAGGGCAAGGCCCCCGGTGAGCCCGGCCGACTCGCCCTGCCAGTGTCAGGAGACTCCGCCGAGAGCAAGCATCTCGTCATGCAGCTGGTCGACGACACCGGTTTCGACGCGGTGGACGCAGGCCCGATCGCCGAGTCGTGGCGTTGCCAAGTGGGAACCCCGGCCTACTCCACCGAGCTCACCGTTGACCAACTCCGCCAGGCCCTCGGTCTGGCTGACCGTGAAGCCGCTCCGAAGCGCCGCGACGCGCTAGCGCAAATCATCTCGACCTGGCAGGGTCCCCCGAACTTCGAGGACTGGCTCAGGCTGTACCGCGCAGCCGCCCGCTTCCCCGGGACCGATCACTGAGCGCCCGTAACTATGCGACCCGACCAGTGATCGGGCACGAACGACGGCGACCGAGCGACGCGCGATTCTTCTGCATGGCTCATCCCCCGTGTCGTGTGAGACGTACCGGATCATCTTGGACGGCACCAGACGGAAAGGGGGGGAGACAGACCGCAATTAAGCAGTATCCCTTCACCTGAGTTGAACAGGTGTTCCGCGCCTCAGGTTCCTACATTTGAGGCCCATCAGATGCCCGGCAACTAGGTAAATGATTCGTCGCCCGCGGTCACGCAGCCGAGCCCGGCGGGGGCCCTGTCGTCCGAAGGAGCGACCATATGGTATAGCATATGGTGATGGGACGAAGAGAAGTGCTCGTCCAGCTCGACGACGACCTCGTTGACCGCCTTGACGGGCTGGCCGAGCGGAAAGGAACCAATCGCTCGGAACTACTCCGTCGCGGCGCCGCCGCAGTCCTCGAAGCCGCTGAACTCGCCGATGCCGACCGGGCGCTGCAGGAGTCCTACCGGAGGCTGCCACAAGATCCGGCGATCGTCTCCGCCGCTTCGCGACTGGCTTCACTGACCGCTCCCGAGTGGTAGAACGCGGCGACATCATCTGGGCCGACTTGGGGCCACCGGCTGGGCGGCGGCCCGTCTGTGTCCTCACCCGCGACGCCGCCATCGCTGTTCTCACCGCCCTCACCTGCGCGCCGATCACCCGAACGATCCGTGGTATCCGCTCGGAGGTTGAAATCGGGCCCGCCGGAGGCCTTCCCGATCAGAGCGTCATCAGCTGTGACAACCTCATAACGGTTCCCACCGCGTTTTTCGACGAGGAACGCGTCGGCCAGCTCGACCTCGAAACCCGCATCAGGCTCGACCAAGCCCTCCGCTACGCCCTCGACATCCAATACTGAGCGCTGATCCAGCGGTCGGCGGCGTTGCAACCCCGACTCGGAAGATGCATCGCTCTGACAAGTCGGGCCGGTTCTTCGTGAACCCCCATCACCGACGAGATGGTCTTGTTTCCGCCGCTATCCCTACTTATCGGAGTAGGGATCACAGAATTGTCAGGTCTGCGCCTCCCACTCGACGACAAGCCGATCGATACCGAACGAGCCACCGGCGTGGATCACGGGCTGCTCGCCGGTTGCCAGATGGAAGTCCGGGATCCGCGCGAGCACCTCCTCGACGGCGATCGCCAGCTCGAGCCGCGCCAAGTGCGAACCGACGCAGCGATGTGGGCCGGCCCCGAACGCCAAGTGGCGGTTGACCTCGCGCTCCACGACGATCGCGTCGGGCTGGTCAAACTCCTCCGGGTCTCGTGAGGCAAGCGCCGTCGACAGGAGCACACGGTCACCCGCACCCATCCTTACGCCCGCAAATGTCACGTCTTCCTTCACGACCCGCGCCGTGTTGATGATGGCGTGGGCGCGCAGAAACTCCTCAACCGCTCCGCGCACAACCTCAGGTCGGGCGACTAGTTGCTCGCGGATGTCAGGCCGGGTCGCGAGGCAGTAGAAACTGAAGCCCAACATGGCAGTGACCGTGTCCAGCCCGGCGACGAACAACATGAAGGCGTAGTCGACAAGCTCTTCGTGGTTGAGAAGTCGCCCGTCGACCTTCGAACGCATCAGCGTCGAGAGGAGGTCCTCACGGTCGCCCGTATCTTCGTTTCTGCGCGCCGAGACGACCTCGTCGAGGTGCTCGATGATGCTGCGCGCCGCCTCCTTCCGGAGCGACGGATCGTGGTAGGCGTGGGTGAGGTCGTGGTTCCAGCGCTCGAACGTCGTTGCCTCGCTCAATGGCAGGCCGAGCATGGAGACGAACACGGTCGTCGGGAACGGACGAGCCAGATCGACGACAAGGTCGGATCGGCCGGCGGTAGCGAACCTGTTCACGAGTCCGGCGCAAACGCGCCGCAGCTCAGGCTCTCGGCGGGCAACCGGTCCCGGTGCGAAGAGTGGCGCCAGCGGCTGCCGATACCGTGTGTGGTCGGGCGGGTCGAGCGCTAGTGGCCGCATGGTTCGCGGGTAGACCCCGGCGGGGATCGAGAATTGCTCGCTCGAGAAGAGATCTGGGCGCTGGAAGGCTTCGCGGATGTCTGCGGACCGCGTCAGAACCCAGTAACCGCCGTAGGACGAGGAGAAGAATGCGCGGTCGCCGCGAGTGCGGTCAAGTGCCTGGAAGGGGTCAACCAGGAACGCGGCGCCACCGTGGTAGTCGAAGTCGCGGACCAGCGCCGGATCGACGTGTTCGGCCAGCTGCACCGCTCGATCTTGCCATAAGTCGATGAATTATGCAACGATATCTCGGTGAACCCGCAGGCGCCTACGGTCCTCGTGGAGGCTCAGTCGGGCGGGGTGCGCCTCCTGACCATGCACCGCCCGGAGCGGTTGAACGCTCTCAACGTCGAGCTGATCTCGGCGCTGACAGCTGCTCTCGCCGAGGCAGATGCGGACCCGTCGGTGAGATGCGTCATCCTGACCGGCTCAGGCCGCGGTTTCTGCTCCGGGGCCGACCTGACAGGTATGGGGGACGCCCCCCACAGCGAATCGCTCGGGGACATCCCGGCCAACTTCCTCCTTCAGCAGCACATAGCCGGATTGGTGACAAGCATGCGGCGCCTGCGCAAACCGATCATCGCCGCTGTCAATGGGCCTGCTGCCGGCGGAGGGCTGGCCCTGGTGCTGGCTGCTGATGTTCGCTTGGCGGCGACCAGCGCGCGGTTCGCCGCCAGCTTCATAAAGGTCGGCGTGTCGGGTGCGGATATCTCGACGAGCTGGCTCCTGCCTCGCATCGTCGGCGCAGGCAACGCTCACCTGCTGATGCTCACCGGGAGACTGATCGACTCCCAGGCGGCACGGGAGATGCAGCTCGTGGTCGATGTCGTGCCGGACGACCAACTCATCGACGTCGCTACCGACCTTGCAGCAGAGATCGCCACCAACAGCCCCTTCGGCGTCTGGATGACGAAGGAGGTTATGTGGTCGGCGCTCGAGATACCCGGTCAGCAGGCCGCCATCGACCTCGAGAACCGGACACAAGTCCTCGCCAGCCAGCTCGAGGACGCCCGTGCGCAGCGAGCGACGGTCTTCACCAAGGAACGAGTGAGGTACCAATGGCGGTAGCACTTCAGCGCGGGTTGATGGGTCGTGCCCCCGACGCGGGTCCCGCGTCGCTGGCTTAGCCGAGAGCCCCCGTGGTGCGCAGCTCGGAGATCTCGTCCCAGGATCGCCCGAGCTCGAGGAGCACCTCTTCGGTATGCTGGCCAGCTTCCGGTGCGGGACCGGCGGGTCGCACGGGACCGCCGAACTGCATTGGCGGCGCCGGGAGGCGGTACTCGCGACCCGTGATCGTGTGACCTGTCGCGAGGTAACCGTTCGCATCGACCTGGAGGTGGCTTTGTAGTTCTATGGGCTCGAGCGCGGGAGCCCAAACGCCTGAGAAGGGGGCGAGCACGTCATCCCATTCGGACAGGGTGCGTTGTGAGAACGTCTCGTCGAGTTCGCGGATGCATTCGACAGCGTTTGTGGCGCGGTTGCGCGAATCACGGAAGCGAACGTCGTCCGCAAGGTCCTCACGCCCAATGAGCTGGCACAGCTCGCTCCAGAAACGGTCTGCTTGCAGGCAGACGAGATACAACCAACGGCCGTCTGACGTCCGGTACGAGTTGGCGATGGGGTTGCTCACTCCGCTGCGGTCGCGGTCGGGTTGAGCCCCTGCGCTCGGCGCAGCCATGAGGTCGGGACCGAGCGACCACACGCCGACGTTGAGCAGCGATACATCGACAACCGTGGCCTCTTCGGTGTGGGCGCGATGGAAGAGCGCGGTCCCGATCGCGCCGGCGAGTGTGTTGGCGCCGAGCAGGTCGTAGAACGCCGAGGGCTGCCACATCGGTTCATCCCCGCCGCGGCTCATGCGTGTCGCCATGGATGCCGTCGCCCACGCCGCGGCGAGGTCGAATCCGCCGCGCTCGGCCATCGGTCCCGTTGGGCCCCAGCCACTGCCGCGCACGTATACCAATCGGTCGTTGACGGCGCGGAGGTCATCGACGTCGATGGCGAGTTTCCGTCGTACGGGCTCCAGGTAGCTCGTCAGGAACACGTCTGCGGTCGCTGCTAGCTCGAGCAGCACGCTCCGGCCGTTCGTCGTCCCCAGGTCCAGCGTGATGCTTCGCTTTCCCCGGTTCGGGATCTCGAGGAATGGGTTCGGCGCATCGGGATCTTCGGACTGCAGGCGGTTGCGTAGCGCCCGTTGTGGGTCGCCGCTCGGCGGCTCGACCTTGATTACGTCAGCCCCGAGGTCCGCAAGGATGGCGGCGGCGGCCGGCACGAAGGTCCAGGCCGCTACCTCGATGACCCGCACGCCGTTGAAGGGTTTCGTCACGTCGGTCTCCGTGGTTGCCGTGGCGCTAAATCGATGAATAGTATAACGACTTAAGCGAGGCCCGAAAAAGGAGGGACCGTCGGTGTCGTACAAGTCGTCGGCAGGTATGGCTGTGACCACCCGGCCTTCCCACGTCCCAAGGGATCTGACGTATCCGCTGGAGCACTACAACTCAGAAGCCTTCCTCCGAAACCCGGTCGGGTTCTGGGACGAGTTGCGCGACCGCCGTCGGGTGTTCTGGAGTCCCTTCCACGGTGGGTTCTGGTGCCTGACCCGATACGAGGACATCCACGAGGCCTTCCAGCGAAGCGACCTGTTCTCCAGCCGCATGCAGGCGATCCCCGGTCGCGAGGTGCGAATGCTGCCGATCACCCTGGATCCGCCCGAGCACACGAAGTACCGCCATCTGCTCAACCGCCCGTTCGGCCCGGCGAACGTTCGGGCTTGGGAGGGCGACATTCGGTCCTTGTGCCGATCACTCATCGGGGAAGTGTGCGGCGAAGGGAGGTGCGACTTAATCGAGGATTTCGCCAGACCGCTCCCGACGAGCATCTTTCTCCGCTTCATGGGACTACCGCCCGATGACACGAAGCGATTCCTTGACTGGAATGACACGATTCTTCACGTCCAGGATGACGCAGACGGCAAGGCAGCGAAGGACCTGGCCAGCACCCAACTCACGTCGTACCTACGGCAGCACATCGCCAAGCGGAGGAACAAACCCGGCGACGACCTCATCAGCACGCTGCTCGCCGCCGAGCTGGATGGTGCACAGCTCCCCGAAGAAGACGTCCTTGCGTTCGCCGTTCTGCTGTTCATGGCGGGGCTCGATACTGTCACGTCGGCGTTGGGATTCTGCTGGGCGTTCCTTGCCAGCAATCCGGATCACCGCCGCCAGGTTGTGACAGAGCCGGGACTGATCCCGTCAGCGATCGAGGAATTGCTTCGCTATCACTCGTTCGTGGCCGACGGCAGGTACATCACGCGCGATATCGAGTTCGCCGGCGTCTCGATGAAGGCAGGGGAACGGATCATGCTTCCCACGGCTGCCGCCGGTCGCGATCCCCGGCAGTTCCCCCACTCCGACATCATCGATTTCCGCCGGACGCCGAACCGGCACCTGGCGTTCGCCGCCGGGCCACACCGCTGCCTCGGATCCCATCTGGCGCGCCTGGAAATGACTATCGCCATGGAGGAGTGGCATCGCCGAATCCCGGATTACCGGCTCGAGGACGGGGCTGCCGTTCAGTTCCACGGCGGCGGCGTGGCCGGGCCGGACCACTTGAATCTGGTCTTCTGATGGGCGCCCGGGTGCTTGCCAACGGGGCGACCTACGGCCCGTGACGATCACGCGCGATGACGCGCTTCGGCAGGTCCCGGACGGCCGGCTCTTCGTTGACGGATTGTGGCTCGAGGGCTCGACGGGTGGCGAGAGAACCCACCACGATCCGGCAACGGGGGAGGTTGTCGGCAAGCACCAATTGGCTGGCAGTGTCGAAGTTGATTTCGCAGTAAAAGCCGCGCGCGACGCGCTCCAGCGCGGTGAGCTGGCCGATCCAGTGCGGCGTCGCTTGCTCCTTTCGTCGCTGGCCGACGCGATCGTCGCAGCCGCCGGAGACCTGGCGGCCTTGCAGACGCTGGAGATGGGGCAACCGATACGGGCGACGCGTGCCGGTGTCGCTCTCGCGGCGGAGTGGTTCCGGTACTTCGCGGGGTGGGCTGACAAGCTCGACGGGACCGTGGTCCCTGCCGGGGGCGCGGTGCTCGACTACGTGGTTGCGAACCCGTACGGGGTGGTCGCCGCAATAACGCCCTGGAACGGCCCGGTCGTCTCGATTGCCTTGAAGGTGGCACCGGCCATAGCCGCTGGAAACGCGGTCGTGGTCAAGCCCTCGGAGCTGGCTCCGTTCTCCGCTCTGAGGTTCGCACGTATTTGTGAGGAAGTTGTCCCACCGGGGGTCATCAATGTCATGCCGGGCGGTCCTGGGGCAGGTCATGCCTTGTGCGCGCACCCCGGTGTCGACAAGATCAGCTTTACCGGAGGTAGTTCTGCAGCCCGCGCGGTTGCCCGTGCCGCCGCGGAGAACCACACCCCGGTTGTACTTGAACTTGGTGGCAAGTCGGCGTCGATTGTCTTCGCCGACACTGAGCCGACCGTCGTCGGAAAGCTCGGGGCTTTACTCGGCACGATCCAGAACAGCGGGCAGGGTTGCTTCTTGCCGACGCGGCTGCTGGTCGACCGCGCCATTCACGACGAGGTGGTCGCTGCGGTCGTCGCCACTGCAGAGAAGGCGCGGCTCGGCGACCCCTTCGAACCATCGACGACGATGGGCCCCCTCGCGGGCGAGGCGGCCTGCGAACGCGTCCTTTCAGTAGTGGAGGACGCCCGCCACCGCGGCGACGGGGTGCTGCTCACCGGCGGCCAACGCGCGGGCGGGGCGCTTGCGGCGGGCGCCTTCGTGCAGCCCACGGTCTTCGGCGATGTGGACCCGGCTAGTCCGCTGGCACAGGAGGAGATCTTCGGCCCGGTGCTGGCGGTGATGCCTTTCGACGATGAGGACGAGGCGTTGGCGATAGCGAACGGCACGAAGTACGGCCTGGCTGGCTACGTGTGGACGAACGACCTGCGGCGAGCCCACCGGGTGGCGGCTGCGCTTGACGCCGGCTATGTATCGGTGAACGGTATGGCGGCGCTCCCTCCTGCCGCCCCATTTGGAGGGTGGCGGGGCAGCGGGCATGGTGTCGAGGGCGGCCGGTGGGGAGTGCACGAGTTCGTGCGACTCAAGAACGTGTGCGTCTCGCTTGGATGACTCGCACGGCTCTGGCACGGTTGTTTCCGTGCGCGTGGGAGGGGTTGCTTGCCAGCGCCTGAATCGATGAATAGTATAACGACTTGATAGAGACTATCGCCCAAAGGGGGGAGGGATGGTTGACCTGGATGACCTGGGGCGCCGGTTGGAGGCGCTTCTTTCTTCCCGTGAACCTGGGCCGGTGCGGGTTGAGGACTTGTCGGTGCTCACAGGCGGTTACAGCCTGGTGACCGTAGCGTTCACGGCGACGATGGCCGGAGGGTCGCAGCGCTATGTCCTCCGAATCGACCCGCCGGGGGATGCGGCTCTCTCACGTACCGATCGTGTGGCGGAGGGCGAGCTGCTGGCTGCGCTGACAAGAGCGGGCACGGTTCCGATTCCCGCCCTGCGCTGGTCGGACCTGTCGGGCGCGGTTTTGGGTGCTCCGGCGCTGATTAGTGATTACGTAGATGGCCCGCAGTTGCTCAGCCAGCTTCGCGGGGTGGGCGAGGATGAGCAGCGAAGCCTTGCCCTCAAGTTGGCTGAGACGATTGCCGTGGTGCATGTCGAGGGGGGTGCTGCGCCGGCGTCGATGAACCGGCCGGCGTCGTGGGACGCCTACATCGATTCGTTTGTCGAGAGCTGGCGGGGTCTGGAGGCTGCCTACCCTGAGCACAACCCCTTCATCAGGTGGGTGGCGGCTTGGTTGGATTCCCACCGGCCAGTACCCGCGCCTCTGACTCTGGTGCACGGCGAGTTCCAGACCGCGAACGTGATGCTCGACGCGGCGGGCGGGATGCGCGTGATCGACTGGGAGTACGCCCATATTGGCGACCCGCGTATCGATTTGGGTTGGGTCCAGGCGGTAGCGGCGTTCTCTCCGCCCGATCCGATCGCCTTGGACCCTGTTGGTTTCTGTCATCGCTACTGCGAGGTGACCGGTCTTGGCGACGAGATCGTGAACCCGGCAACCGTCGCGTGGTTCGCGGTCGCTGCCGGATTCAAAGCCTTCGGTGGCCTGCTTGAAGGGATGGCTGCCCTGGCCGCTGGTTCCAACCATCTCGTGACGTCGGCCTATCTGGTTTCGGCGATGCCGTTTAGCCATCGGCTGTGGCGGGACAGCGTCCGCGGTCTGGAAGCAGCAATGACCGGCATCGAGTCGGGGATGGAGGTCGTGTCGTGATCACCCAGCCGACGACTGCCCGCCTGATCGAAGTGGTCCGCAAGGAGCTTTCCGAACACGTCACTCCCGCCGTCACAGACCCTCAACTGCAGACCAGCTTGCAGATGATCGATCACATCCTCTCAACGCTGGCCGTACGCGCTCAACACGAGATCGCCTGGATGGTGGAGGAGACCAAGATGCTCCGCCGGCTCGGCCGGGACATAGTGGCAGCGCACCCGGAAGCCAGTGCCGTTGCTACCGCGCTCGCCGAAGCCGAGGCTCAGAATCAAGAATCCCTGCACTACGACGACGTCGCCCGACGCTACGGCCTGGCGAGCGAGATCCTCTCATCCGCCTACGAGCACACACCTAACGACTCGCCACTGCGGCCTCAGATCGAAGAAGCATTCGATCATCGTCTCGGACACGAGCTCGAAATCATCGGCCAATTCCAGCTAGTTGGCCGAACATGACCACCCCTCGTTCCGGGCCGGATACGACCATGCCCGACCTCACCGGCCGAGTCGCGGTCGTAACCGGAGCAGGCCAGGGCATCGGCGAGGCATATGTGCGAGCGCTCGCGCGCTGCGGCGCCTCGGTTGTCGTGGCCGACATCAACGAGCCGGCCGCCAAGCAGGTTGCCGACGAGATCGCAGACGATGGTGGCATGTCGCACGCGGCGCCGGTCGACGTAAGCAGCCGTGACAGCACACTCAGTCTCGCCGAAGCCGTTCGGGCTCGGTTCGGTGCGTGCCACATCGTGGTGAACAACGCCGCGATCTACCATTCGATGCGGTTCGACCCACAGCTCACGGTCGATATCAACTACTGGCGCAAGGTCTTCTCGGTGAACCTCGACGGCCCACTGCTGGTGACTCAGGCCCTCGCGCCCATGCTGATCGATGCCGGTTGGGGACGCGTAGTTATGCAGTCCTCCACCGCGGCATACGGCAACGGCGGCGCCTACGGGACCGCCAAGCTGGCGCTGCACTCCCTGACGAGGGGATTCGCGAGGGAACTGGGCTCCGATGGCATCACGGTCAACGCCATCGCGCCGGGTCCGATCAGCACCGAGGCGACTGCCGTGACGGTTCCGAAGGACCGCATCGACGCGCTGGTGGCCACAGCGAGCATAAAGCGGGTCGGCACTGTTGACGATCTGGTCGGGACATTGCTGTTCCTCTGCTCAGACTCAGCCTCCTGGGTGACCGCCCAGACCTTCGTTGTGGACGGTGGCATCACCGTACGCGTGTGACCGCGATTGGCGGAGCCTCCGAGAGACAAGCGAGCACGCACCTCTGTCGGGCGGCGTCGCGAAACCCGAGCTCGGACGACCGGGCGGTGATCCGACCGTTTCCCGTACCGACCGATGAGGAGCGAGCCTTCTGGACCGGGGGCGCCGACGGCGTTCTGCTGATCTACCGTTGTGCCACTTGCGGCAGATGGTTCCACCCCCCGGGGCCGGTATGCCCCGCCTGCCACTCACTGGAGGTCGCGCCGCGGCCGGTCAGCGGGCGAGCGACCGTGTGGGCAGTGACTGTCAACCATCAGCAGTGGTTCGCGTCTCTTCCTCCTCCATACGTGGTCGCCATCGTGGAACTCGCGGAGCAACCGGGACTGCGGATGCTCACGAACGTCGTCGGTTGTGAACCCGAGGTGGTGCGCTCGGGGATGGTCGTGGACGTGGCTTTCGAACTGCTGGCGGACGATCTCTGGCTCCCAGTGTTCCGACCCAAGGTCTCGCGACCGTGAAACGCTTTGAAGAGGCTGTTGCGGTCACCGGCATAGGCCAGTCAGCTATCGGCAGACGTCTAGGGCGAAGCGGTCTGTCCCTCACGGTGGAGGCGGCCCTCGCATCCATCAACGACGCGGGCTTGGCCGTCTCCGAACTCGATGGTCTTGCCACCTTCCCCGGTGAGGCCGTCGACCCAGGCCTTGCCGGCTGCGGCGTGTGGGAGTTGCGAGACGCGCTCGACCTCCGGCTCCGGTGGTTTCAGGGAAGCCCTCAGACCTCGGGCCAACTCGGCCCGTTCATCGATGCGTGCATGGCAGTGGCGTGCGGGCTGGCGACACATGTGCTGTGCTTTCGTACCGTGTGCGAGGCGAGCGCACAACGTTCGGGCGGTCGTGGCGAGGTGGTTGGTAGCCAGTTTGCAGTCAGCGACTGGCGAAGGTGGCTGGCACCTTTCGGTGCGCCATCGGCGGCAAACTGGATCGCCCTGTACGCGCAGCGGCATTTTGACGATTACGGCACGACCCGCGAGCAGCTCGGTGCCATAGCGCGCAACGCGCGGGCAAACGCCATGTTGAATCCCGCGGCGGTCTTCCGGGAGCCCTTGAGCATCGAGGACTACCTTGCCTCACGGATGATCTCGACGCCGTTGTGTCTGTACGACTGTGACGTCCCCATCGACGGGTCAACCGCTGTCATCGTCTCCGCCCGCGATCGCTCTTCCGATCGACCCCACGATCCCGTGTATCTCGAAGCGGTGGGGTGCGGATTAACCGGTCCATTCTCGTGGGATCAGATCGACGGGCTTACTGGTATGGCCGCTACTGCCGCGGCAGAGACCATGTGGCGCCGGACCGCCTTGGGTCCTGGGGACGTAGACGTCGCCGAGTTGTACGACGGATTCAGCGTCCTGGCTCTGGCATGGCTGGAGGCGCTTGGATTCTGCGACTTCGGGGATGGCGGTCGGTTCGTCGAGGGCGGTGAGGCGATCGCCCTAGACGGAAAGCTGCCGTTGAACACGCAGGGCGGACAGCTCTCAGGCGGTCGTCTCCACGGCTACGGAATGCTCCACGAGGCCGTCGTGCAGCTCCGGGGTCACGGCGGGCCGCGGCAGGTGCGTCAGCGCCCAGAGGTCGCCGTCGTATCCGCCGGGGGCGGCCCCTTTGCCGGGTGCCTGTTGCTCACTCGATAAGCCCGGCAGTTGACGAGTGGAGGGCCGACCGCCGGAAGGGACCCCGTTCGCTGCCCTGACGAGCCGTCACGTCGCTGCTCTAATCGCCGCGACCACCTGTATTGCAACGTCGTGGCCGATCCGGTAGTTGGTGTACAGACTCAGGCGGTCGTAGACGTCGCCCCAGCGGGCAGCGACATCCGCGCCGACGGCTGCAGGCTCGCCGACTATTGCTAGCTCTCTCAGAAGCTCGTCGTCGATGAGCTCGGCCAGGTCGCCCCAGCGGCCCTGCTTCGTGCGGCGGGTCAATTCCGGCCCGAGCTCGCTCCGGCCGTGCAGCTCGAGGACGCCGCGGTAGGAGGGTGTCGATGCGTAGAAGGCGATCTGGTCCTTCGTGCCCTGGACGGCGCGGGCCAGTTCGTATTCGTCGCGCCCCGTGACCACGAACGTAGCTCCCGCGATGGTGAAGTCGTCGAGGTCAGCCACCCCGGCCGCCTTACGCCCGCGCATCAACGCAGGCCGGGTCACATTGTCGAAGTACGCCCTGGAGGTGAACGGATGTATGAAGAAACCGTCCGCGACCTCGCCGGCGACCTCGGTCATGCGCTCGCCGACCCCGGCGAGGTACACCCGAGGCGCTCCGTACGGATGCGTTCTGGGCGAGAAGGCCGGGGTCATCAACGTGTGTTTGTAGAACTCTCCTTCGAACTTCAGGGCAGTGTCGCCGTTCCACGCCCTCCAGATGGCCTGCAGCGCAAGAACGTACTCGCGCATGCGGGCAGCCGGGCTGGACCACGGCATACCGAACCTGCGCTCGACGTGCGGCTTAACCTGGGTGCCGAGACCGAGCACGAACCGGCCCTCGGCGTATCGTGCGAGGTCGTAGGCGCTGTGCGCCACCGTGAGAGGTGATCGGGCGAAAGCAACCGCGATCGCGGTTCCGATTGTGGGCCAGGTGGTCGCCTCGATGGCCTGGAGGGCCTGGAGGAAGGGGTCATAGCCCGTCTCGCTGACCCACAGACCGTCGTATCCGTCCACCTCCCTGGCCGCGGCCCGTGCCTTCGTGTCGGAGATGCCCTTCGGCAGCCTGGCATCGAGCAGCATCAGAAGTCCGTCCCCCCGTCGATGTTGATGAGCGCACCGTTGAGATAGCCGGCGCGCTCCGACAGCAGGAATGCGATGAGGTCACCCACCTCGTCGGGGCGACCGAGTCGGCCCAACGCCACGTCCATGTGCCACTCGCTGCTCAGCATGGACTCGAGCAGTCCCGCCTCGGGTACGCCGCGGCTGGCAGCCAGACTCACACGGCGGGCAGCGAGCTGGCCTGTCTCGATGATCCCGGGGCAGACACAGTTGGCGCGGATGCCGGCCGGACCGTACGCTTTGGCGACGTCCTTGGTGAAGGTGGCAACTGCGCTCTTGCAGGTGGCGTACGGCACCCGGTTGGCGTGCGGAGCACGAATGGAGTACGCCGCCGTGGTCACGATGGAGCCTCCGCCGTTGGTGACCAGATAGGGGAGCGCGGCGCGGACGATGCGGACGGTCGCCATGAGTTGGTGCTGAAACGTCTCCAGCCAGATCTCGTCGTTGGCCTCGTCGAGGGAGGAATGGGCGCTGCGATTGCTCCCGGCCGTGATCGCGACACCCGATAGCCCGCTAACGGCGAGTTCAGCGGCGTTGACGATGGCTTCACAGGTCGATTCGTCGGTGGCAGCGTCTCCGGGAACGGCCACCGCACCGATCGCCGCGGCGACATCGTGAGCGCGGCCGACGTCGCGCCCCGTGATAGCGACCCGTGCGCCCTCCTCGACGAGCAACCGCGCGACCTCTCGCCCGATTCCGGCGGTGCCGCCGACAACGAGGAACCCGCGGTCGCGGACACCCAAGTCCACTGCTCAACAGGGCTTGGTCAGGAGGGCCGCGCAGGCCCGCAGGTCCACCTTGCCGTTCGGCACGCGTGGAAGCGTGCCGACGACGACGACCCAGCGAGGCCGCTTGTAGGGCGCCAACATTGAGGCGACGCTCGCGAGGATCTCGTCCCCGGTGACGTCCGACTCGATGACTGCGACCGGTACCTCGCCGAGACGGTCGTCGGGTACTCCGAGGACGGCCGCCTCTCGAACGGCCGGGTGAGACATCAAAGCCGACTGCAGTTCCTCGGGGACCACGTTGAATCCCCCGCAGATGATCACGTTCTTGATCCGGCCTGTGACGTAGAGGTAGCCGTCCTCGTCGACGTAGCCGAGGTCACCTGTGCGGAGCCAGCCGTCGTCGCCTGTAGGGGAGTCGTCGCCGGTATCCCCGACGTAGCTCCGGGACGCCGACTTGGTCCGGACCTGGATCTCTCCCTGTTCGCCGGGTGGCGCATCGCGCCCATCGGCGACGATCCGCAGTTCGACACCCGGGAGCGGCCGACCAACCGAGCCAGGACGACGGCGGCCCGCAAGCACCTCCTTGACGTTCTCGATCGCAATCCCTCCGAACGCCTCCGTCTGCCCGTAGGCCTGGAGCACCGGGATCTGGAATCGGGCCTCAAACGCCTCGCGCAGCGCCTGCGGCAGCGGCGCTGTCCCGGAGGACGCGTAGCGGACCGGACCGAGGTCAGCGTCGGGTGGCAGGCCCTCGAGCAGCATGCGCATCATGGTCGGATTAATCGTGAGGTTGTCAATGCCGTGCGCGTCAATCGCAGCCTTTGCCGCGATGGCGTCAAACTTGCGCAGCAGTACGACGCTGCGTCCCACGTAGAGGGCGAACAGCAACCGTACGACGCCAGCGGTGTGCGACACGGGGTTGGCGATGAGGTTCGGCGGCTTGGGGTCGTCGGGGATCCGTGTGATGCGGGTCTCGCGTCGGAAGGCGGACACAGTGGCAGCAAGGTTCGACCAGGCGTTCCCGTGGGTAAGCACGACGCCTTTGGGCGCTCCCGTCGAGCCCGAAGTCAAGAGAACGAGAGCTTCCTCGTGGTCCGCCGCGTCTGGAACGGAGAGAGGTCCCGGCTCGCTGTGCTGCGGCACTTTTGAGACCCCAACGAACGGGGCACCCGCCTGCGAACTCGAGGGGTCGTAGGGATCACCGACGACGGCGCGAGCGTCCATTGCCTGGACTGTCCGTTTGGCGTCGCCGGCGGAGGCGGCAGGGTGCATCGCGATGGCTGACGCGCCGAGCAGCCACACGGCTGTCAGCGCAGGGAGAAACCGCTCGTCGTTGCCGAGACGGATCAATACCCGGTCCCCACTGCCGACGCCGTGGCGGTCAAGCGTGGTGCTGAGCTCGGAAGCAGCGTCGGCGAGTCCCCCAGCCGTCCAGGGTCCGAGCTGTTCGACGTACAAGAACGGGAAGTCCGGGCGTTCGGTTGCCCGCCACGCGAGCAGGTTGGCGAGCGATCCGCTCGCGCGGTGCTCAGCGGTCATCCGGCGTGGTACTTGATGGTCTTGAGTTCGGTGTAATGCTCGAGTCCCTCGTCGCCGTTCTCCCGCCCGATCCCCGATCGCTTGTAGCCGCCGAAAGGCACTCCGGGATTAGTCCAACCGGCGCCGCCGTTTATCGACACCCCCCCGGCGCGCAAGCGGCACGCGAGTTCAAAGGCGGCGCCGGTATCGCGTGACACCACCGCGGCGTCGAGGCCGTACCGCGAGTCGTTCGCGATCCGGACGGCGTGGTCGTCGTCGTCGAACGCGATGGTCACCGCGACCGGACCGAAGATCTCGTCCTGGGCCACGGGCCAGGCGTTGTCGACGTCCGCGAGCACTGTCGGTTCGAAGAAGTAGCCCTTGGACGGCTCGTTAGGTGGCTTGCCGCCGGCGAGGAGCGAGGCTCCAGCATCGAGGGCCTGATGGACGTACCGGGCCGTGCGCTCGACAGCAGCCGGCCGGATGAGCGGGCCCATCTGGGTACCGGGGTCCGCCGGGTCGCCCACCCGTACCTCTTGGGACAGAGCGGCTAGGCGGCGATGGTAATCGTCTATGACGGAACGGTGGACGAGATGCCGCGTTGTGAGCGCACACCCCTGGCCAGCGTTGAACGTGAAACTCTGGAGTCCGAGTTGTGCCGCCTGGTCGAGATCTGCGTCGGCACGGACGATCATGGCCGACTTCCCGCCTAGTTCCAGCAGCACGCGCTTCAAGGTCGGCGCCGCCTGGGCCGCGATAGCAGCCCCGACGGCGTCCGATCCCGTGAAGGTCACCAGGTCCACGTGGGGGCTCGTGGTCAACTGGTGACCGACCTCGGAGTCGCCCGTAAGCACGTTGACGACGCCGGGCGGAAGACCTGCCGCGGCCACCGCTTCGGCGATCACGAAAGCAGTGAGAGGCGTGTACGGAGAAGGCTTGAGGACAAGCGTGTTGCCGGCGGCCAGCGCCGGCCCGATCTTCATCACGGCCAGCAGGAACGGGAAGTTGTAGGCAACGATTGCGGCGGCGACCCCGATTGGCTCGCGCCGCACGACCCAGCTTCCGAGCCAGCTGCCACCACCGCTCCGGCGGGTCACCCGGGGCTCGTGCGGTATGAGATCCGGCTTCGCCGCCGCTGTGGCCCAGAAGTCAAGCTGCTCAATGGGCAGACACACCTGGTGGCTTACGGCCACGGCGTGCGTCGAGCCGACCTCCGAAATCACAAGATCGGTCAGCTGTATGGAACGGGCCGCGAGCTCGTCCCGCAGGCGGCGGAGGTGGAAGGCTCGTTCCGTACCGGACATTGCGGGCCAGGGCCCTTCATCGAAAGCCCGACGCGCGGCAGCAATCGCCGCGTTGCCATCCGCGACACCGCCGCGGGGCACGCTGGCGAGGAGCGCCTCGGTCGCGGGGTTCACGACCTCGTCCTCGCCGTCGCCGGTCGTCGCGCTCCAGTCCCCGCCGACGAACGTGTCGGTGCGGGGAAGGGTCAGCGTGCCCACGGTCCGTCCTCGGGGACGAGCATTCCCTCGAGTACGCCGTGATCATCGGGCGGGTCGGGGAACGTCGGGAGGCCGCCGGATCGTGACGGCAGGCGGACGCGCAACGAGCCGGTCGCTGTCGTCTCGTCGCGCTGGTTAGTGCAGGTGACGGTAACGGTCACCTCGGGCCAAGCGCCGTCGTGGTAGATGTCCGTTACCGACGCTGTCAGGCGGGTGAGGTCTCCGATGGTGTTGAAACCCTTGATGCGGTCGTCGACACTCACGAGGAGAGCGTCGTCGCCCATCCAGTCGGTCACGGCCTGCATCAGCCACGCGTTGCGCAGCATGCCGTAGTCGTAGGCTCGTGGCGCGCCGACAGACTGGGCAAAACCGTCGTCCCAGTGGACCCGCATGGCCGAATCCCATGCGCCGAACTCGTTGCGGGCGTAGAAGCCACCCATGCGCTGGCGGTTCTTCCAGTTGAGCCGGTAAGGAAAGATCTCGTGGCGACCGTTTCCCATGAGCCAGGCGATGACGTCGCCTACGACGAGCGGGCCACGGTAGCGTTGGCCGAGTTCGTCCCCTATTCGCACGTCCTCGACGTAGCGAGGTTCGGCGCCGCGGACGCTCTCGGCCGCATAATGCTCGTCGACGAGCCGTAGTTCGTCGTCGGTGTAAAGGTGTTGTTCCTTGGCGGCCTTGAGCGTGTCTCGTTTGGCGGCCGTGTCGCGTTCGGTGTGGACGAAGTCGGCGTCCCAGATGGCAATCAACTCGCCCCGTTGATTCCAGTAGACGCGGCGCCGAACAGAAACGGCTGACCGCCCGCCGAAGCTCGAATGCAGCTTTCCGGTGATGTTGACGTAAAAGCGCCGCACCCAGATCCGGTCACCTTCGTGGACCGCGTTGAAGAAGCGTATGTGGTCGCCCGCCCAGAACATGTGTACCCCGCTAAGCGCCCCCCGCCCTCGACCACGCAACTCGGGAGCGTCCGGAAGTCTCGGCGTGAGACCCGCCCCCTCGAGGAACCCTGGGGGGGCGATGATGCCACCCCACCGCGTACCGACGGCGTGATCGGGGTCGCAGTACAAGGGGTTGTCATCGCCGAACCCGTATGCGTAATGCCGGATCCCGTCGCGGGTGGCCTCTTCGTTCCACGTTGTCCACCTTGTATACGGCCAGTCGACACCGACCTTCTCGCGGAACCTCTCGATGCCGTCGTCGGTCAGTCGGCCGGCCTGGGGATCAGCTGCCAGCGCCATAGCTAGATCGTTTCATGATTCATCGCTATTGGCAAGAAAATCGTTGCATATTTCATCGGTTTATGCCAAGGTAACCCCGTGTTTCCGGGGGACGTCGAGTCGGACATCGTGCACTTGCTCGACGCGGAGGGGGATCCCGTCCGCGCCCGGGGGGGACCGTGGATCAATACGTCATTTTCCTGCTGCTCGGGCTAGCGAACGGCGCCGTTTTCGCGGCTCTCGCGTTGTCCCTCGTCGTGACCTACCGGAGCAGCGGCGTGGTCAACTTCGCCACCGGCGCCGTCGCCCTAGTTACCGCGTACACGTACGCGTTTCTGAGGCAGGGCAAATTGCTCGTGCTCCTGCCCGGGCTCCCTCAGTCCGTGGACGTCGGGGTCCACGGGTTCTGGCCGGCCGCGACGTTGGCGCTAGGCGCGGCCGCACTGCTCGGGTTGCTCTTGTACGTGTTGATCTTTCGGCCCCTACGTACTGCACCGGCGATGGCGCGCGCAGTGGCGTCGATCGGCGTGATGGTGATTCTCACGAGCCTCATGACCCAGCGCGTGGGCGTCAACCCGGTCACCGTCGGCCCGATCCTGCCGACACGGATCTGGACTGTCGGAGGAGTCCGCCTGTCGAGCGACCGGGTGTGGTTTGCGGCGGTGATCCTTGCTTTCGCCGCTGCTCTGGCGGCCGCCTATCGCTTCACCCCGTTCGGGTTGCGGACAAGGGCCGCGGCCGACAACGAGCGCGGGGCGTACCTGAGCGGGATCCACCCCGACCGGCTCGCCGCGGTGAACTGGATGATCAGCGCGGTAGTGGCGGGCATCTCCGGCATCTTGATTGCGCCGATCGTCCCGTTGGCCCCTTTGTCGTACACGCTCTTCATCGTCCCGGCGCTGGCGGCCGCGATCCTTGGTGGGTTCCAGCGGCTGCTGCCAGCTGTGTGTGCGGGGCTGGCGATCGGGATGCTGCAGTCGGAGGTCACCTACCTGCACAGCCGGCACAGCTGGCTCCCGTCCTCCGGGCTTCCCGAGCTCGTGCCGCTGGCGTTGATCCTGGCGGTTCTCGTGGTGCGGGCGCGGCCGCTGCCGGCCCGAGGAGCGTTGATCCAGCGCTCGCTCGGACGCGCGCCTCGGCCCCGCCGCATCACCCTCAGCGCTGTGATGTGGGCCGTCGCCGGCGCCGGCGTTCTCGCCGCCCTCCATGGCTCGTGGCGGGCCGCTCTGGTTACCAGCTTGGTCTTCAGCGTGATCTCGCTCTCGCTCGTGGTGGTCACGGGATACGCCGGGCAGATTTCGCTCGCCCAGCTCACCCTCGCAGGCGTGGCCGGGTTCCTGCTTGGCCCCCTCACCACCAGCTGGCATGTTCCGTTCCCGATCGCACCCCTGATGGCGGCGCTCGCCGCCGCCGGAATTGGCGTGATCGTCGGGCTCCCGGCGCTGAGGGTGCGCGGACTGCCGCTCGCTGTCGTCACGCTCAGTCTCGCCGTCGCGGTCGAGGCGTTGTGGTTCCACAACACCGACCTGGTGCCGGCCAACGGCAAAGACATCGCCGGCCCCACATTGCTCGGCCTGGACCTCCGAGCCCACGTGGGGACGGACTTTCCACGGTTGTCGTTCTCCCTCATCGTGCTGGGCACCCTCGTAGTCGTCGCCGTCGGCGTCGCCAAGCTCAGAACCAGCAGCCTCGGCTCGGAAATGCTGGCCGTGCGAGCAAATGAGAGATCCGCCGCAGGTTCGGGCATCAATGTCGTGCGGGTCAAGATCCTGGCGTTCGGCATCAGCGCGTTCGTAGCCGGACTCGGCGGTGCCCTGCTGGCCTACGAGCAGAGCAACGTCACCTTCGACTCCTTCACGGTCTTCGTCGGGATCGCGCTCTTCGCTGTCGCATACCTAGCCGGGATCACCTCGGTCGCGGGTGGTGTCCTCGCTGGACTCCTGGTGAGCAACGGACTCATCGACACGGCGATCCAGCGCTGGCTGTCCCTGGGCAACTGGTACACGACCTTGACCAGCGTGCTGCTCGTGTTCACCGTGATCCGCAACCCGGAGGGGATCGTGGGTCCCGTTCACTCGCTGCTCGACCGGTGGGCTCCACGGCGATCGTCCATCAGTGCATCCCGTGCGCAGCTCAAGGTCGTCCGGCCGGAGGCAGCGAGCGTCGAATCGTCGTCGCTGTCGGTGCGGAATGTCTCGGTGCACTACGGAGGCGTGGTCGCAGTCGACAACGTCAGCTTCGATGTGCGCCCGGGGGCGATAGTCGGCGTCATCGGGCCGAACGGCGCGGGCAAGACGACTCTGCTCGACGCCATCACCGGGTTCGCGCCGGCCTTGGGCTCAATCGCGTTGGGCGGAACTGCTCTGGACGGCCGCGCTCCTTACGAACGCGTCCGGTCCGGACTTGCTCGAACCTTCCAGCACGTCGAGCTGTATGACGATCTGTCTGTATCCGAAAACGTTGCCGTGGGCCGGGCCCGGCGCGGCGACCGCGAGCTCGCCTCGTTGCTCAACGTCGTCGATCTGGCCGACGTCGCCAACTGCCCCGCAGGCGAGTTGTCGCAAGGGCGCCGCCAGCTGGTCTCGATCGCCCGCGCGCTCGCATCGAACCCGGACGTGCTCCTTCTCGACGAGCCAGCCGCGGGGCTGGACAGCTCCGAGAGCGTCTGGCTGGGGACGCGCCTGCGCGGGATCCGCGACGCTGGCACGACCATCGTGCTCGTGGACCACGACATGCATCTCGTGCTGAGCCTCTGCGACGAGGTCCACGTCCTGGTCTTCGGCAAGCTCGTGGCCAGCGGACCGCCGCATGTGATCAGCGCGGACGCCGACGTCGCGGCTGCGTACCTCGGAGAGACCCATGCCGCTCAGCCGACGGGCGCGGCATGAGCACGCCGCTGCTCGAGACACGCGGCCTCGCCGCCGGGTACGGGCGTGTCACCGTCGTCCAACCGACGGACCTCTCGGTCGACGCAGGGACGGTCCTCGCCGTCCTCGGCCCGAACGGCGCCGGGAAGACCACGCTGCTTGCCACCGTCGCCGGGCTGCTGCCGAGCCGTGCCGGCTCCGTAGTCGTCGCCGGCGAGACGATCAAATCCGGCCGTCCCGATGCGGCATCCCGGGCGGGCATCGTTCTCGTTCCGGACGACCGAGCGCTCTTCGCAGGCCTTACCGTAAAGGAGAACCTCCGGGTTGCAGCCAGGCGCGGCCGAGCTATCGACACTGTCGTCGAACTTTTCCCGTCGCTCCGCGCGAGGTGGCGGCTCACCGCGGGACAGCTATCGGGCGGCGAGCAACAGATGCTCGCGATCGCCCGTGCGCTGGTGCAGGCGCCTCGGGTCCTCCTCCTTGACGAGATGAGCATGGGCCTGGCGCCAGTGATTGTCGAGAGCCTCTTGCCGGTCGTGCGCCGTGTCGCGGACGAATTCGATGCGGTCGTGATCCTCGTGGAACAGCACGTTGGCCTGGCGCTCGACCTTGCAGACCAAGCCGTCGTGCTCGTGCACGGCGAAGTGATGCTCAGGGACTCGGCGGAGAACCTGCGCGCAGACAGATCCCGTCTCGAATCCGCCTATCTCGGCGTTGCCCTATCCACCGCAGCCAACTGATCAAGCAACGAAAGGGAACCCATGTCATTCCACACCCGACTAGGTCGAGCCAGTGCAGTGCTCGTGGTGGCCGCCTTTGTCAGCACCGCGTGCGGCTCTTCGACCAAGTCATCCTCGACCGGAGTCGCCAAGTCGACGTCCGCGAGTAGCGGCGCGAGCGCGCTCGGCAGGCCGGACAAGGCCACCGGCACACCCGTCAAGGTGGGCCTCATCAGCGATGGTAAGAGCGACACCATCGACGACACGCCCGAGATCACCGCCGCGCAGGCAAGCACCACGTACATCAACGCCTACCGGGGCGGCGTCAATGGCCACCCGATCGATCTCCTCGTGTGCCAAACCCATCAGACTCCGGCCGGCGCTACCGACTGCGCTACCCAGATGGTCAACAACAAAGTCGTCGCCGTCCTGTACGGCGTGAGCGGCCAGGGTGGCAGCATCTTCAAGGGACTTCAGGGCTCGAACATCCCGCTGATCGCGCTAGGCACCATTGATCAGGACACGTTGCTCAAGCCGGGTGCATTTGCCTTGGCGAACCTCGTGTCCAGCGTCATCGCCGGTCCCGCGGGTGTTGCCCGCGCAAAAGGAGTCAAGCACGCTGCCGTCGTCGTCATCGACGTGCCCGCTGCCAGCGGTCCGGTCAAGGCACTCGGCGGGGCTTTCTACAAGAACGCCGGCGTCTCTCTAGACGTGGTCACGGTCCCCCCTGGCACAGCAGACATGACCCCCCAGATCCAGGCTGAGCTAGCCAAGAACCCTGGCCAGTTCGCCATCGTCGGCGACCAAGGCTTCTGCACCAGCGCGCTCAAAGCCATCAAGACCCTTGGATTCAGCGGTCCCATCGTCATAAACCCCGAGTGCATCGACACCAACACAGCCGCGTCGATCCCTGGTGGATACGCAGGCATCACGGTCTCATCGTGGAACACCTCTACGGACCACACGACCCCGGACTACAAGCTGTACTCGGCTGTCATGGACACCTATGCCAACGGTTCGCCAAAGGGCGGAGTCGCCCCGGGCGGGTACATGGTTGTTCGGGCATTCGCCGATGTCATGGGCCAGACGACGGGCGATGTCACGCCAGCGAACGTGATGAGCACCTTCTCGTCGATGTCCAGTCCCGTTGCGTTCCAGATGGGAGGCGGGACGACCTTCCAATGCGGGACGAAGCCCGTGGCGTTCGTCCCCAACGTGTGCGCGGCCAAGGTCCTCCAAGGAGTTCTCGACGCGCAGGGGAACAGTTCGAACTTCCAGGTCCTGGACACCTCGGATCTTACGAAGCTCGGCTAATCCGTTGAGCCCGCCGATCGAGCCCCGCTGCACCGAGGAGCTCGTTGCGCCCAACCGTCACGACGTTCGGGCATGGAGCAGGGAGGCGTGGTCGAACGCGACGACGGTGCGTGAATGGTGGCGCCGGCTGGCTGAAGCGGGCCTGTCCCAGCCCCAGTGGCCTGCACCCCACGGCCTTGGATGGTCGAGCGCCGAGGCGCGCGTCGTCATCGAGGAACTCGCTGCGTTGGGCACGATCGCGCCGCCCGAGGGAGGTGTTGCGGCGACTCTCGCTGCGCCGACCCTGCTCGCCCACGGGTCGCCCGACCAGCGGGACCGGTACCTGCCGTCCATCGCCAGGGGTCTCGAATCGTGGTGTCAGCTGTTCAGCGAGCCCGGGGCAGGGTCGGACCTGCCCAGTCTTGCGACCAGGGCGGTTCGCGACCGTCACGGCTGGGTGGTAACCGGGCAGAAGCTGTGGAGCTCGAATGCTCACCTCGCTCGACGCGGCCTGCTCCTGGCGCGGACCCTTCATCCGACGAGCGGGCGCACCGGCATCAGCTACTTCGTGTTGGACATGGGCCAACCCGGGGTCGAGGTCCGACCCATCAAGCAGATGGACGGCATCTCACGGTTCTGCGAGGTCTTCCTCGACGGCGCCCGGGTCCCCGGCGGCGATCTGATCGGCGAGCTGCACCGCGGCTGGGAGGTGGCGCGAACGACGCTGGCCTATGAACGGGCCAACGCGGCCGGCCGTTCGGCGCGTGGCCTCACCTTCGTCCCCTCGGGCGAGATCGCCGGTTTCCTGGACCGTCGCGTGAAGGAGGTGATCGCCGCGGAACGCCACAGGGCTGGGACGTTCACGGGCCGCGCGGTACCTGCCCGGCGACTGGCGCAGCTCGCTCGCGATCGAGGCTGTGCTGACGACCCCGAGATTCGTGAACGCATCGGTGGCTACCTGATACTCACCGAGGTCAATCGGTTCGGCCAGCGGCCCCGGCCGTCGCCGCACCCATCGATCACCAAGCTTCTCGTGTCCAGGATCTGCCACACCTCGCGAGAGGTCTCGTACGCGGTCCTTGGAGCTGCGGGCATGCTGGACGGTATAGACGCGCCGTTCGGGGGCGACCTTCAGCGGGTTGGACTCGGGAGCTTCGGCGTGAGCATCGGTGGCGGTACCGACGAGATCCAGCGCAACCACCTCGCGGAGCAGGTTCTAGGTCTGCCCCGCGCCGGCGGTGTTCCGGAGACGGTTGTACATCCGGGAGTGCGCGACGGATGACTCGATCCGTCCACAGCTACTGCCGCCAGTGCCTGGCGGTGTGCGGGCTCATCCTCACCGTCGAAGGTGACCAGATCGTCGCCGTGCGAGGTGACCCTGAACATCCCGTGACCCACGGCTACACGTGCGCCAAAGGCCGTGCCCTGGGCGCAATGCACCACGCACCCGACAGGCTGAACGAGCCACTGGTCCGGCATGGTGACCGGCTGATCCCGGTGTCGTGGGACGAATTCTTCGCCGATCTGGCCGCCAGGCTCTTGCGCGTCGTAGAGGAGTCCGGACCGGATGCCGTCGGCACCTACTTCGGGTCACTTTCTGGGTGGGACCCGGCTGGCCGGGCCGTAGCGGAGACACTCCACCGCGCGCTCGGGTCGCGCAGCCGCTATACGTCCACGACGACGGACTGTCCCGCGAAGCCGCTTGTGGCCCAGGCGGTGCTCGGTCACGGCGCGATCACGCCGCTACCCGACCTCGAGTCCACTGCGCTGCTCCTCCTGATCGGCACCAATCCGGTCGTTTCACATGGGCACACCTGGGCCCTGCCGGATCCTGTCGTTGCAATCCGAACAGTTCGACGACGCGGCGAGGTGTGGGTGGTCGACCCTCGCACCACCGAAACTGCGCGTCTTGCCAGCCGCCACCTCGCGTGCCGCGCCGGAACGGATCACGCCCTTCTGGGGCACCTGATGCGAGAGCTGCTAGCCAGTGGTTGCGACCGGAGCTACCTCGATGCCTACTGCATGGGGGTCGACGAGCTTCGCGCTGCGGTCGAACGGTTCGATGCTCCTTTCACGGCCGACGTGACGGGCCTGCAACCGTCCGAGCTCGCCGAGCTAGTGGCTGCGATCCGGCGCGCCGGGCGGATCTCCGTTGTTACTGGCACTGGAGCCACCATGGGCGCCAACGCGAACCTGACCGAATGGTTCGCGGCCGCGCTCACGCTCGTGACCGGTTCGTTCGATCGTCCCGGTGGGGTGTGGTGCAATCCCGGACTGCTCGCCCGCCTCGACGAGTCCGGAATCGGGACGCACAAGAGCAAACCGCCCCAGCCCGGACCGCCGAGCCGTCCCGAACTGCCTAGGCGATTCGGCCAATACCCGTGCGCGGCGATGGCGGACGAGATCGAGAGCGGACACCTCCGTGCTTTGCTCTCGCTCGCAGGCAACCCCGCCGTCGCGTTTGCCGACTCTGCCCGTGTGACTGCCGCGTTCCGCAGCCTTGAAGTCCTTGCGGTCGCCGACATCCGCCACACCGCGACCACCGACCTGGCCACACACGTCATGCCCTGCGCCGACCCGCTCGAACGAGCTGACGTGACCTCCGGCGTCGAGCTTTACCAGCCACTCGTCGCCGGGCAGTACGTCAGCGCGGTAGTGCGCCTGAAAGCGGCGCGGCGCCCGTTGTGGTGGATCATCGGTCAGCTCGGGCTGCGCCTCGGTCACGACGTGATGCCGGGGGCGCTTGATGTCGATGATCCGGCCGTGGATGACGACGCTGTTCTCGATGCCGTGGTGGGCGCCGGCGGCGTCAACACGTTGCGCGCCGTTCCGAGCGGCGTGACCGCTCCGACCCGCCGCTTCGGTTGGCTGCTCGAGCGGGCAAACCGGCCGCGCTTTCAACTCGCCCCATCGGAGCTCGTAGGGGAGCTGTCCCGTGCTGAGCCTCCCGCTCCGCTAATGCTGATACCTCGACGGCAAGGACGTCACCTCAACTCGTGGTTCCCCCCGGCTGGGCTACGCCAGGACGATCCCTTTCTGCTGATCCATCCCAGCGACGCGGCGGAAGCGGGGTTGAGCGACGGAGGCCGAGCCCGTGTAAAGAGTGCGGCTGGGACGCTGGTGGCGACCGTTTCGATCGATGGCGGGGTTGCCCGTGGGCATGTGTCGTTTCCCCACGGCTTCGATCCTCCCTCCGGTCCGCTCGTCAGCGCTCTTATCTCGTCGGTCGACGTCGACCCGCTTACCGGGATGGTTCGCCAGTCCGGCGTCCCGGTCAACCTCGAACCCCAGCTCGAGGTGCATGCCGGAGGAGCGTAGGCGGACTGGATGCGCTCCCGGGATCGAACGCTGGGCAACGAGGGTTAAATCGTAGAAATCGTTGCAGGATTAAGCGATTTGTGCCACACTAACGTGCGTGAAGCTGGGGGAATGCTTCAGGACTAGTGCTCGAACCACGATGGTGGCGGCAACAGCGGTGGTCGTCGCGTTGTCCGCGCTGACCGTGTCCGGCTGCGGTACCCGGGAGCCTTACTCGAAGTTGCTGAAGGCCCAGGCGGGCACCCCTGTGGCCGGCGGGCAGGGCGCCGCGGGACCTTCGAGTGGCGCTCCGAGCACAGATGCCGGCGGGAGCGGCGCGTCGCAGTCCCAGGCCGCGCCCGGGTCACCGGTCACGTCTGCGGGAGGAGCCGGCACGTCGCAATCAGCGTCAGGAGGTGGAGGCGGGCCTACTGCGAGCGGGGCCCGATCCGGTTCGATCGGCGCGGGACAGCCGACCGCTTCGCACGCTTGCAGTTCTTCGCAACCTACGATCGTGATCGGCAGCGTCGGCGAGCAGTCCGGAATCGCCGGAGCCGCCGTTGCGGCGGGGCCGCGGGCAGTCGCCGCATGGGTCGCTTACATCAACGCTCAAGGCGGCGTGGCCTGCCATCCGCTGAAGTACGTCATCGCCGACGACGGCGGCAGCCCTTCGCAGAACCAGGCACTCACCGAACAACTGGTCGACCAGGATCACGTCGTCGCCTTCGTTCAGAACGATGCACCCCTGGCCGCTGCCGGCAGCGAACAGTTCCTCGCGTCCCACAAGATCCCGGTCATCGGGAGCGAGGGAGCGGAGCAGTTCTACTACGACCACCCCAACTTCTTTCCCGAGTCGGCCAGTGGCGACGCGCTCGTGTACTCGGTGTTCGCAGGGATGGCGCAGGAGCTCACCCCTAGCCAGAAGGCCCACGTAGGGGTCCTCTCGTGCGTTGAAGCCGCCGAGTGCTCCGTGTACGCGCAGCAGGCCCCGGCAGACACCCAAAAGATCGGCTTGACACTCGTGTACAACGGCACCGGTTCGCTGAGTGCCCCGAACTTCACCTCGCAGTGTCAGGCGGCAGAGCAGGCCGGTGTGACCGCCCTGCTGGTGGCACTCGACCCGAACAGCATTCACCGGGCCGCATCGTCGTGTGCCGGGATCAACTTCCATCCGCAACTGGCGACCGCCGCCCAGACGACGACGCCGGACATGGCGGGTGATGCGAACCTCAACGGTCTCGACACCGAGCTGGGTTACGTGCCGTGGACGGCTACCAATATTCCGTCGGTTGCTCTGTTCCAGAAGGTGATGAGCCAGTACGGCGCCGGGGTTCCGCTCGACGGTTCGTCGATCCAGGGGTGGGTGACCGCGCAGATGTTCCTGGCGGGGGAGTCGAATCTTCCGCCCGGGAACATCACCTCGGCGCAGATCCTGGCCGGGATGGACAGCATCAAGAACAACGACCTCGGTGGGATCACCAACCCGCTGACGTTCACCGCAGGGCAGAACGCCCCGGTCGGCATCTGCTGGTTCCAGGTCAAGCTGGAGAACGGCACCTTCGTGAGCCCAAATGGCGGTCACCGCACGTGCGAGTCCTGAAGGTGATCATCCTTCCAAGTTCGCGATGGTGGGCGGCCGCGATGGCGGCGGGAGCAGTCGGGCTGGTGTTGGTGCCGGCTTCCGCGTACGCGAATAGCGGTCCGGCATCGTTTGCGGGCTCGTCGGACGCGTTCGGGGTGAACCTGACGGTCACGGTGCCCGGCGGGCCCATCACGAGCACACCGGTCAACGGCGGGGGACCGACCGCCCAGTCGGAGCTCACGTCGTTCGGCACGAGCATCGGGTACGCGGCCTTCCCCGATCCCGGCGACACCGTCGTGTCTGCGCCGACCTTGCTTCAGGGGCTGCTGAGCACCGGTTTGTCGGGGTTGCCTCCGGTCAGCATTCCTCAGCCGCCGTCGTATCCGTTCTACGCGCAGTCCGAGGCGGGCACCCAGCCGAGCGACCAGGTCGGCGCCGGCCCCTATTCGCTCCGCACGACCAGCACCGACACCGGGACTGAGTCGAGCGCGAGCGGCGGACTGCAGGACGGGCTGATCGGCAACGTTGCGCTGGTCACCTCCGCCTCTAGCGTCAAGATCCAGGACGACGGCAGCGTGGTGGCTCAGGCGACCTCGGAGATCCAGGGCCTGAAGGTGGGGCCGCTTGCCATCGGCGACGTGGTCTCAACCGCCATCGAGACGGCGTCGGCTGACGGCAGCGTGACGCCCTCGACCAAGCTGGTCATCACAGGCGTGCAAGTCGGGGGGGTGCCGGTGTCGCTTTCGGGGACTGGTCTGAACCTGGCCGGCCCGAGTGTTCCACTGCCGATAAACCCGACGCTGCACTCGATACTCGCCGGCTCCGGGCTGACCGCCACGGTCGTCGGGCCGCAGCACTACAACGGCGAAGTGCTCGCGCCGGCGGTGGAGCTCACCGGACCGGTCAACGACCTGGGCGCGGGAACCGGCCCGGGCACTTTCACGCTCATTCTCGGAGGCGCCGACGCGGCCATGCAGGTCGGAGCGGGACCTCCCGACACGACGGCTTCGACCTCGGGCGGTGCATCTGACCTGTCGGGCACCGGAACTGGCTCAGGAACGTCCGACGCGACGTCGACGAACTCGGCTGGTCCGTCGATCTCTGCTGCGGCCGGTGACGCTTCGGCGGCGCCGAGCGGCGGCCTGCTTGCTGGCGGCTCGCGTGTCAGGCAGCCGGCGCCTGTTGGCTCGTTGTCGGGGAGGTCGATCAGTCTTGTAGGGAATCCGGTTGGCTTCGACATCCGGAGCCTCTATCTGGTGTTTGCCGCCGCGGCGCTTGTTGCTGTCGTCGCCGCGCAGCTGATGCGCAGCTTGGGAGTGAGGGGACCATGGACATCTTCAAGTGGTTGAGAAACCAGTGGGACCGTTCAGCGGCGGTCGCTGTCGTGGTGTTCGGGGTGGTGGCCCTAATCCTCGGCTACTTGGGGGTCAGCCGGTCGACGCTGGCGACCCAGCAGATCCCCTATCTCGCGTCAGGAGGTCTGGCCGGCCTGTTCGCTCTGGGCCTGGGGGCGACCTTGTGGCTGTCGGCCGACCTGCGTGACGAGTGGCGAAAGCTGGATCGCATCCATCAAGAGCTGAAGCGCGACCAGGCGAACCTCACCAACGGCGCCGACCCCGTCGTCCCTGCGAAGCAAAGAGCGTCGCGGACCCGAAGCGGTTCGCATGGATGAGCTGAACCCGAGTGCCCTCGGTCGTCGTGACCAGACGAAGTGGCACCCCTGGAAAGGAGACGACGTCACGCGTGCGGTACTCGGCCAGGTGGTCGGGGCGGCGCTGATGATCGCCTCGTGGTTCGAGGCGAGCGGCCAGTTGACGGTGCGCGGAGAGCTCACCTGGCTGAACTTGGGACTGGTCGGGCTGATCGTCTGCGGGCTAAGCAACGCGTTGTGGTTGCTGCAAGGTCGACGCAACGTGGGCACTGCGCGAGTCCTCCTACTTCCGGACCGCGCTACACCGTCCGCGGAGCGGCTCCGCACGTCAGCTTCGGATGTCCGAGTGGCTGTCAAGGCCCCCGGGGTGACGATGTTCCACCGTCCCGGATGCCCGCTGGTCAAAGGTAAGCCGACCGTCGCGAGCGGCGCCCGCAAGGATCGGGTGCCCTGTCAGGTGTGCCAGGCGTGAGCTCGCTTCTTCCGTTCCTCGTCGTCGGCGTTGTCACCGGATCGCTCTACGGCCTGGCCGGAGTTGGCCTCGTGCTGACATACCGGACTTCGGGGGTTTTCAACTTCGGGCACGGCGCCCTGGCTGCGGCGGCCGCGTTCGTCTTCTACGAGCTCCACGTTCTCGACGGCTGGCCTTGGCCGGTGGCAGCCGTGGTAGTGCTAGCCGGGTTTGCGCTGTTGGGTGCGACGGTCCTCGAGCCGTTGACAAGGGTGGTCATGGACGCCCCGCCCAGCCTCGTCGTCGCTCTCACCGTCGGCTTGTTTCTAGCTGTCGACGGCCTGCTCTTGGTGGTGTTCGGAGACGTGACCCGGAACTTCCCGTCGTTTCTGCCTCAGACCGGGTTCAACGTCGACGGCGTCCTGATCAGCTGGGGCGAGGTCATCACCGCCGGCTTGGTGCTGGCGCTGTCCGTTGGGTTGTACCTGTTCATGCGGCTAAGCCGCCTCGGCGTTGCTATGCGGGCCGCGGTGGACGTGCCGTCGTTGGTGGGCCTGACCGGGGAGCGACCCAACCGGGTACGTGCAGCCGCGTGGAGCTTGGGCTCGGTGTTCGCCGCGCTCTCCGGGATGTTGCTGGCCCCGACGCTCGGCCTGGACGCGACCCTGCTCACACTGTTGGTCATTCAGGCGTTCGGGGCGTGCGCGATCGGACTTTTTTCGAGTCTGCCACTCACCTATCTCGGCGGGATCCTGGTCGGGGTTCTCGCTTCGGTCGCCACGAAATACGCGACTCACGGGCCGCTCGGCGGCCTTCCCCCTGCAATACCGTTCCTCGTTTTAATAGCGGTTCTCCTGGTGGTCCCGCCCCGCCGGCTGCCGGGCGGCCCGTCGATCGTGCGAGGTATCGCCCAACCGGCCCGCCCCTTCAACCCCAGGCACGCAGCGGTGGTCTGGGTGCCGGCCGCGGCCTTACTGTTGGCGATGCCGCGGCTGGTCGGCGCCCACCTGCCGGTGTGGACGGCGGCGCTGACCTACGCGGTGATCTTCGGGTCTCTCGGCCTGCTCACCTGGACGTCGGGGCAGGTCTCGCTGTGTCAGATGGCATTCGTGGCGATCGGGTCCACCACCATGGGACACCTCACGTCCGACGGGGTGCCTTGGCTGATCGCCCTGCTCGTGGCCGGGCTGGTGACCGTCCCGGTCGGGGCGCTGATCGTCCTTCCCGCGATGCGCGTATCTGGGATCTATCTGGCTTTGGCAACACTCGGTTTCGGGGTGCTGATGCAAGAAGTGGTGTTCCCGTCGTTCCTGATGTTCGGTGGCGGCCTCACGGTCAGAGCGACCCGGCCCCGACTGTGGTTCGTGCACGGAGCGAGCGACACGTGGTTCTTCTACGCGTGCCTCGCCATCGCGGCCGCATCGTTGGCGGCGATGGTCGCCGTCCAGCGCAGCCGGCTGGGGCGTCTGCTGCGCGGGCTGTCCGAGACGCCGACGATGCTGGCGACCCACGGGCTCGAGGTGAACCTCACCCGTCTGATCGTGTTCTGCATTTCGTCGTTCTTCGCCGGGATCGGCGGGGCACTGATGATCTCGCAGTTCTCGGCGGCGAGCGGCTCCGCGTACGGGCCCGTCCAATCGCTCGTGTTGGTCGCAGTCCTCGCTGTCTGCGGGACGCGACTGTTCCGCTCCAGCGTGCTGGCCGCACTTCTCATTGCGGTGGTGCCCGGGTATCTCACCAAGTTCACGAGTGACCAGCAAACCCTGCTGTTCGGGCTCGCCGCGGTGATCGCCTCGCTGGTCTTGGCGTCGCGCTCCGAGCTTGCCTCCTGGGTCGCCCGCCTCGCCGCAGAGTCGTCCTGGCGGTGGCAGCACAGCCCGCTGCGATCCAGGGTGGAGACCTACGGATGAAAGAGCGGCCGACTCCGTTGGAAGACGGTTTGGTCGTGCACGATATCTCGGTTGCGTACCAGGGTGTCCCGGCGGCTGCGGGCGTTCAACTAGCCGCCCCGCTCGGCTGCATCACCGGCCTCATCGGACCCAACGGTGCCGGCAAGACCACCGTGTTCAACGCGGTCAGCGGCCTGGTCCGCCCCTCCGCCGGCTCGATAACGGTGTTCGGTGTCGACGCCACCCACCTCTCTCCCTCCCGTCGGGCCCGGTTGGGTCTGGGCAGGACGTTTCAGATCGTCGAGGTTTGCAACCAGATGACCGTCCGCGAGAACGTCGCCCTCGGCGTCGAAGCGCTACTGGTCGGGAGCAGCGCCATCCGTCACCTGAGGGTAAGCCGTTCAGAACGCCGGGCTCTCGAGGAGAAGACCCGGCAAGCCTTGGATACCTGCGGGATAACCGATTTGGAATCGCAGCCCGTGGCTTCATTGAGCACCGGTCAGAGGCGACTGGTGGAACTGGCGCGAGTCGTGGCGGGGGGCTTCCGGCTCTTGCTCCTCGACGAGCCCACCAGCGGGCTCGACAGCGCCGAGAGCGAGAGGATCGGGGACATCCTCTGCGAGATCGTCGCCCAGCGCGGGGTCGGGGTGCTGCTGGTCGAACACGACATGCAGCTGGTGATGCGCATCTGTTCCTACATCTACGTGCTGGACTTCGGGCAGCCGATATTCGAGGGAACCCCCGGTGAAGTGCGGGCCAGCCCGGAGGTCCGTGACGCCTACCTGGGGGTCCACACGTGAGGCTCGACCTCGAAGACGTCAGTGCTGCATACGGGTCGGCCGTCGTACTCAGAGACCTGTCCATGTCGGTCCCCGCAGGCCAGGTCGTCGCGCTCCTGGGTGCCAACGGAGCCGGGAAGACCTCGTTGCTGAAGGTGGTGTCCGGGCTGCTCCGCCCGCGCGCCGGACGCGTCCTTCTGGATGATCAGGATGTGTCGGCACTGGGGTCGGACTCCCGCGCCCGCATGGGCGTGTGCCACATCACCGAGGGACGCAGCGTCTTCCCGGACCTGACGGTCCGCGACAACGTCCGCCTCTTCACCCCGCGAGGCAAGCCCGCGGCGTCAGTCGAGGAGGCTCTCGACTGTTTTCCCGCCCTGCGCCCGTGCATGCCGCGCCCGGCAGGCTCTCTGAGTGGCGGCCAACAGCAGATGCTCGCACTGCTCCGCGCCTATCTCAGCGATGCCCCACTTGTGCTCTTCGACGAAATATCGATGGGCCTAGCCCCGGTTGTCGTCGACCAGATATTCGAGTTCCTCGACCATCTACGGACCTTCGGACGCAGCCTGCTCGTCGTGGAGCAATACGTCGCCAAAGCGCTCGCCATAGCCGACGTGGTCTACATCCTGGCCAAGGGCCGAATCGTCTACGCCGGGGAGCCGGCCGAGCTGCGCGGCTCCACCCAGATCATGGACCACTACTTCAACGCAGAAGGAACCCGGCGTCGACCGGAAGAGATATCCCGGTAACAAACCGGGATTCGTCGGACGCCAACCAGGCCACCGCGTCGGACACGTCAGACGGTTCGACCCACGGAGTCGGCATGGAGTTGACGAAATGGAAACCGTCCATGGCGTCCTCCAGCGTGGCGTGCTCGAATCCGGGACGGAAGACGTTGTAGGTCGCCTCGTTGTGCAGCATGTCGGTGTTGACCGACGTGGGGTGCACGCAGTTCACCCGGATCCCCTGCGTTGCCAGTTCGGCGGCGAAGACCTTCATCAGCCCGACCACGCCGTGCTTGGCGGCGGTGTAGTGAGCCGTGTTGGCCAGTCCCTTCAGCCCTGCCATGGAGCTGGTGATCACGATCGACCCGCCGTGGCCCGCGGACAGCATGTGCGGAACGCAAGCCTTGAGGGTGTGCCAGACCCCCGTCAAGTTGACGCCGATGACGTCCGACCACGCCTGCTCGCTCAACGCTTGGCCCGACGCGTACGAGATGATGCCGGCGTTGGCGCAGACGATGTCCAACCGACCGAACCGTTCCGCAGCCTCGGCGGCGACTGCATCAACTTCATCGAAATCCCGGACATCGGCCCGGGAGCACAAGACCTTCCCCCCGGCCTCCTCAACCAGCCGGGCCGTCTCGTCGAGATCGGCTTTTGTCGCCAGGCGGTAGGGCACCGAGGCGATGTCCTCCAGGAGGTCGATCGCAACGACGTCCGCTCCCTCCGCGGCGAGGCGAACCGCATGCGAACGCCCTTGGCCTCGGGCGGCCCCGGTGACCATGGCCACCCTGCCGGCGAGGCGCCCCGGGTGAGTCATCCGCGACCACCGCCTTCCCACGGTCCTTCGATTCGCCGGACCTCGTCAGCGTCCATTCGTTCTAATCGTTGCATAATTCGTCTATATATGGCAAGCTCTATTTGTGCCCCTCCAAGACCACATGAAGTTGATCTCTACTGACGACCACGTCATCGAGCACCCCAGAGTCTGGGAGGATCGCCTGCCCCGCGACGACCGTGAGGCGGGCCCGCGCATAGTCGAGATGGTGCCCGCCGGCGCCCCCGAAGGGGCGCGCGCCGCCCACATCTGGCTGTTCGAGGGGCGCCTCTATCCCCAGATCGCTCTCAACGCGGTGGCCGGGCGCAAACGGGAGGAGTTCGGGCTGGAACCTAATCGGTTCGACGACATCCTTCCCGGCAGTTACGACCCCAAGGCCCGGGTGGCGGACATGGATGCCGACGGAGTGCAGGCCCAGCTCTGCTTCCCGTCGTTCCCGAAGTTCGCCGGCACCGTCTTCTTGGGAGCCGACGACAAGAGACTCGCGGGCCTCTGCGTTCGGGCGTACAACGACTTCATGCTCGACGAATGGTGTGCCTACGCCCCGGACCGTCTGATACCGCTTGTCATCGTTCCGCTCTGGGATCCCGCTTTGGCAGCGGCCGAGATCGAGCGGTGCGCGGCGAAAGGTGCCAGGGCGGTGTCCTTTCCGGAGAACACCGCAGCGCTCGGGATGCCGTCGTTCCACACCGACCACTGGGACCCGGTGTTCGCCGCCGCCCAGGAGACGGGTCTGCCTTTGTGCATGCACTTCGGTAGCTCCGGTCAGCCGCCGTCGACCGCCCCCGACGCCCCGTTCGCCGTAGCGATATCCCTCTTCGGGTGCAACTCGATGTCTGCCACGGCCGACCTCCTTTTTTCCCGGGTATTCCACAAGTTCGACCGCTTGAAGGTGGCACTGGCCGAAGGAGGGATCGGTTGGATTCCCTACATGCTCGAACGGATCGACTACACCTGGGAGCGTCACCGCTACTACACGGGAATCGACATCGATACGCGCCCGTCCGACCTGTTCCGCCGCAACATGTGGGGATGCTTCATCGACGACGTGGCAGGGCTGCAAAATCGGCACGAAATCGGTATCGACCGAATCACGTGGGAGAGCGACTACCCCCACTCCGACTCCAACTGGCCCAAGAGCCGGAAGCGCGCCGCTGAGGTCCTGGCGGACGTACCCGACGAGGAAGTCCACCAGATGGTGGAGTTGAACGCTCGGAAGCTGCTCCGCTTCACGGCCGACTTGGACCGTCAGCAGATAGGCGCATGAGCAGGGACGCATGATGCGCCCGGCGCTCCTGTCAATTGAGGGCGCTCATTGCATCGTGACCGGCGCATCACGAGGCATCGGTCGGGCCATGGTCATCAACTTGGCCAGTCGTGGAGCGAGGGTGACCGGGGTAGCACGCCAGTCCGACGCCCTGGCCGAGGTCGCCGACCTGACCGGGGCGAGGGCGTTTCCCGCCGATCTGGCCGACCCGTCGCAGGTCGCGGGCCTGATTGACCGGATCGAGGCGGAGGCCGGCCCGGTCGACGTCCTCGTCAACAACGCCGGCGTCGCACTGGTCGACCGTCTGGTGGACCAGCCCGCCGACGGTATCCGGTCCAGTTTCGCCGTCAACTGCGTCGCTCCGATAGAGCTGTGCCGGCAGGCGGTCGAGGGGATGGTCGCGCGCGGCACCGGCCGCATCGCCAACGTGTCATCGCTCGCGGCCATCACCGCCTTTCCGACGCTCGCGACCTACGGGGCGACCAAGGCGGCGCTGGTGCACTTCTCGGCAGCGCTCCAGCGGGAGCTGCGGCGCACCCCGGTGAGGGTGACCATCGTGCAACTCGGTGAGGTCGCGGGGACCGACATGATGGAACAGGCCCGCCGGTCGCCCACGGTCGCGGCGGTGTCGCGGCGCCTGGCGCGCACCCACGCACTGCCGAAGCTCACCCCGGACTCTGTGGCCGCCAAGGTGATCGACTCCGTGGCCTCGGGCCGATCTCACGTCGTGGTGCCCGCCCGGCTCGGCGGCTTGCACCTGCTGCGAGAGTTGCCGAGCCGAATGAACGACGCGTTGCTCGCCGGGATCGGCTGACCTTGGCGGGTTCCCCGTGAATCGGTCGAGATCCTTCTGGATCGGGCTTGGTCGATCTATAATTGGCCTATTCAGGACATGATGCGATGAGCGACCTCCGCGCCGCCACCGATGAGCGGATCCGGATCCCAAAAGCAGCGGAGCTGGTCGCCAACACCCTGCGCCGCCGGATCATCACCGGCGAGTACAAACCCGACGAGCTGCTGCCTCCCGAGGGAGCACTGATGTCGAGCTTCAACGTCGCCCGCACGACGGTCCGGGACGCTTTCCGGGTGCTGGAATCCGAGGGACTGGTGGTTGTCCGGCGTGGCGCCAACGGCGGTGGAAGGGTGCGGGTGCCTTCGGTGAGCATGGTGTCCGACAACGCCAGCGTGCTGCTGCAGTATCGGGGTGCCACTCTCGAAGATGTCCACCAGGGCCGCTTGATGGTCGAGGTACCCGTGGCGGGGATGCTGGCCTCGAGGAAGGCCAGGAAGAGGATCGTGCGGGAGCTGAGGGAGGCGCTCGCCGAGGAGGAGGCGTCTATAGCCGATCCCGTCGAACTTCCTCGCGCCGAAGGACGGTTTCACCTCCGCCTGATCGAACTGGCAGACAGCCCGACCATCTCGATGCTGAGCGCGGTGACAAACCGGATAATCGCCCAACAGGTGGTCAAGAACGCGGCCACTCGCCAGACGGGAGACGAGACGATCGCCCGCCACCGGGAGGCTCACGCAGCGCACGAGCGGTTGGTGGACCTGATCGATGCTGGATCCGCTGCGCAAGCCGAAGCGTTGTGGCGGCGACACTTGGAGGGCGCTCTCCAGCAGTTGCTGAGTTCCCCGGGAACAGCCCGTACCGTTATCGAGCTCCTGTCATAGGAAGTTCGGCAGCACCCGGCCCGCCTGGGCATCGAGCCCGCGCCGGAAGTCCGGGTGGCGCAGCGCCTCCTCCATGTCTTGCACCGACTTCCTGTAGGCAGTGTCGAGGCTTCCTGCCGCATCAACGACCAACGCCCGCTTCATCGAACGGAGCGACTGCGGCGAGCTGTGCAGGGCGAGTCGCCGGGCGTAACTCTTCGCGTTCTCGAGGACTTCGCCGGCCGGTCCGGTCCTCTGCGCCCACCCCAGCCTCAGCGAGTTAGGACCGTCGACCACATCGGCGCTGTACAGGAGTTGCATGGCGTTGGAAAGGCCGACCTGCCGGGCGAGCAACCAGGCTGTGCCGTACTCGGCCGGCAAACCGAGCCGGGCGAAGGCGCTGGTCACCTTGGCGTCGTCGGCCACCCAGCGAAGGTCCGAGTACGTCGCCAGGACGAAGCCGGCTCCCGCGCACGCGCCCGTGACCACGGCGATGACCGGCACGCCGATCGCGAGTGTTGCGCAGTGGTTGTGGCGCAGCCATTCCGGGGTCCCATCGGGGTAGGGCGGCAGGGGAGCGGACGCCCGGGTGTAGCTGCCGCCATCAACGCTGATCTCGCGCAACGACCCCGGCTCGGCCCCGACACAGAAGTCGCGACCCTCCCCGGCGAGGATCACCACCCGGACACCCGGATCGACATCGGCGTGGTGCAAGGCCCAGCGGTATTCGACCGCCATAGAACCGGTCCATGCGTTGCGCCGGTCCGGGCGGTTCAGGGTGATGATGCCCACACCAGAGTCGACTTCGTAGCGGATATCTCGGAACTGAGAAGGGTTCATCTGATCTCGAAGGAGGGAACTTCGACCTCGTCCATCTCCAGTTTCGAAACCGGGTTCGCCAGCCGCGGGTACAACAAGGGGACCTCCCGTTGGCCCTGCACGGTCATGTGATAGCCATCCCAGATCGACTTGACGGTCCCCTGGACTGCAAGCGGGGGCTTCGCCGCCAGGCGCTCGGCGAGGACTCGGGCGCGGGGCCGAAGCTCCGCGCGGGGGAGGACCTCGCTCACCAGGCCGATCTGAAGCGCCCTCGGCGAAGACATGCGCTCGTCGAGCCCGAATAGAGCCAGTCGGAGGACTTCGCCCATCGGAATCCGTCGGAGAAGGCCGAGCGGTTCGAGCGCCGAGGTCATCCCGTAGGTCGTGTGGGGATCGAAGAACGTGGCGTCGTCCGAACAGATGATCACGTCTGCCTCGTTCAGCCAGTAGAACGCGCCGCCGGCCACCATCCCGTGCACGGCGCACACCAGCGGCTTCCAGACCCGATTCTGCTTTGCCCCCAGGAAAAAGCCCGGGTCGTCCTCGCTCCAGGGGTTCGGGTGTCGGAACCGGCCTTGCTTGCGGTCGACCCCGGTCGAGAACGCCGTGTCGCCCTCAGCCTGGAGAACCACGACCCTGATGTCGTCCTCCATCCGGCAGGTACGCCAAAGCCGCGCGAACTCGTCGAGCATGGTCTGGTTGAACGCGTTGAGCGCCTCCGGGCGGTTCAGCGTGATCGTCGCGATGTGCGCGTCCACCTCGACACAAATCGTCCGGTACGGCTCGCTAGTCGATCCCGACTCCGTCATCGTGACGCCTTCGGCAGGGCGGTCATGACGCCCTCGGCAGGTGGAGCACCTTCTCCGCAAGCATCGTTTTCAGCACCTCGTCCGTGCCGCCCCCCAAGCGATAGCCGGTTGCACCCAGGATCCAACTGCTCCAAGCGAACGTTCCCCATTCTCCGATGTCGGCCGCGACCCGCGGTCCCAGAACGAGCGCCGCCGCTTCTCCTATCGCTTGCAGGTTGCCCGACAGCATGAGTTTGTCCGCTGCCCGCCGGGGCCCGTCGGCGCCACCTTCTGCTGAGGACTGGACTCGCAGCTGGTGGAACCGGGCAACTTCGAGTCTGGCGTGTATCTCGGCGAGCGATTGCCTGACGAGAGCATCGTCACTCTTGCCGTACTGGCGCGCGATCGCGATCAGCAGCCGCAGAGCCCGGCTGGTCATGCCGTGGCTGCGATCGCCGGTCGCAGCCCGCTCGGCGGACAACGTGCTGAGGGCGACCCGCCAACCGTCGCCGGCGGCACCCACCCGAAGGTGATCCGGAACCTCGACGCCGTCGAGAAACACTTCGTTGAAACTGGCCCCACCGGTGAGTTGGCGGATGGGCCTTACTTCGACGCCGGGGGAATGCATTGGCACCACGAACGCAGTCAGGCCCCGGTGCTTCGGGGACTCGGGGTCGGTTCGCGTCAAGGCCAGACCGATATCGGCGAACTGCGCGTTCGACGTCCACACCTTCTGCCCACTCAAGATCCACGTGTCTCCGTCGCGCACGGCTCGGGTCTTGACGTTCGCGAGGTCCGATCCTGCGTCGGGTTCTGAGAACAGCTGGCAGGCGACGATCTCGCCGGCTTGGATTCCGACCGCGAATCGGCGAACTTGGGCCTCGCTCCCGTTCGCCACCAGGGAGGGACCAACCGTGGATATCCCGATTCGAAGCGGGCCGAGGTCCGGGACTGTGTAGCCCGCTTCGAGCCGACGGTAGAGCCGGTCGAAGGACGCCGGGAGCCCCCTTCCGCCGTATTTGGTCGGCCCGCAGATCCAACCGAACCCGGCGCCCCAACGGGTGGCCTGCCATCGCTTCGCATCCGCGACCTCGCGCTGCTCCTCCGGCCCGCTCGTTTCGTGGAAGATGGCGAGCTCCTCGGGACCCTCACCCCATCGCACAACCTCGGGCGGCCGGGTTTCGCTGTGGCGGCTCAGGAAGCAGATCGCCTCACGTGAGAACGTCACCTCGTCGATCACGCCGGCCGTTCCAGCACGCCTAGTTCGCTCAGTTGAGCGCGGCAATCGGCCACGTTGGTGAAGACGAACGCCTGGATTCCGAGGTGGAGCGCCGCCTCCACGTTCTCCTCGAAGTCGTCGAAGAAGACGATTGCATCCGGGTCGATGGCCAGCGCTTCGACTAGATGCCGGTAGATCGCCGGATTCGGCTTGCGGACCCCCACCTGCGATGAGTCGACGACCACATCGAACTCGTCGAAGGGGAAGCTCTCCCGCCATCCCGCGGTCTTGACGTTGTTGGTGAGCAGTGCCGTCTTAACCCGACGGTGCACCTCCGCCACCAAGCGCAGGGTTGCTGGCTGGAGGCGCTCGCCCATTTCTGCGGCCCTTGCAAGCTCGTGGATGTCGACGCGTACGCCGTATCGGTCCCGGCAGGAGACGCAGACGTACTTGAAGAACTCTCGGGAGCTGATGGTCCCGGTCTCGAACCGAGCCATCGTGGGGTCGCCCCGAAAGAACTGTTTCAGTGCATCGGGGGGCAGACCCAGGCGCCCGGCGTAGTGCTCCAAGCCGAGGAACGGCGGATCGGTGAGGACCCCTCCCATGTCGAAGACCACTGCGGCCACGGCCACCCCCGAAGGGTAGACGTCCCGCCCCAAATCGTCAATACTTTAATCGGATTCATCGAATCTACCTCGAGGCGGGATCCGGCGACCAGACCGGCGCTCGCCACGGAAGCGGATATCCCGGTTCGGGCCCAGGCAGAGGAGGAGAGACCGTGGTCAACTTGGTGCCAACCTCTAGGATCGTCGGTATCGACGCGATGCCTGTATCCGACGACGAAGAGGAAACGATCGCGCAGGTGCCGAAGGCGGCGCAGTTGATCGCCAGGCAGCTGCGGGGCGCCATCCTGCGCGGAGAGTTGCCGGTGGGCGAGCCTCTCGCTCCTCCTCCGGAGATGATGAAGCGCTTCGGTGTCTCGCTTCCCACGTTAAGGGCGGCCCTGCACATACTCGAGACCGAAGCTCTCGTAGAGATGCGACGCGGTTCTCGGGGGGGCACCATCGTGAGGGAGCCTTCCGTCGACGTAACCGCTCAGCGGGCGGGGGCCTTCCTCCAGTACCACCGCGCCACGGTCGATGACGTGCACCGTGCGCGTATCCTCATCGAACCGCCGGCGGTGGCCGTCCTGGCCGAGCGTCGGGATCCAGCCGACATCGCCGCCCTCAGGCAGACCGTGGCCGAGCACCAGGCGGCGATGGACGACGCGGAGCTGGTGAGGTCCATCGGTGAGCGGTTCCACTCCCAGATAGTCGAGTTGGCTGGCAACCAAACGGTGATCGTGTTTTCAGCCATGCTCCACGACATAATCGATCGTCACACAGCTCGATCCCAGATCGACAGAGCTGAGCGTGGCGGCGAACGGCAAACACCGAGGATGCTCGCCGAGCACGAGAAGGCCCTGAGCCTGATCGAGGCTGGCGATGCGGTCGAAGCCGAGCGGTTCTGGCGAGCACACCTCGAGCACGTGCGGCAGGTGACAGTCGCAAGGACGGACGCGACCGTTCTCGACTTGATGATCTGAGCGCATGAATCGATCTATTCGATTATAGTATTGACGGTTTATTCGTGACCCCACTACGATGGCTGGGTGGTGACCCCGGCCGGTTCGAACCGGTAGACCGAACATGCCCAATTCCGAACTAACCGACCGAGTCGCCCTCGTAACCGCAGCCTCGTCGGGACTCGGACGCCGCTTCGCGATCACGTTGGCGACGGCAGGAGCGAGGGTCGCAGCGATGGGTCGCCGGACGGATCGGCTGAAGGAACTGGCGGCCGAGGTCGAGGCATCCGGGGGGATATGTTCGCCCGTCCCTTTGGACGTAACCGATGCGACGGCCATAAGAAGCGCGGTCGACGTCGCTGAGACCGAGCTGGGGCCGATCGACATCCTCGTGAACAACGCCGGCGTACCTGATGCTAAGTACGCCACGAAGATGTCGTTAGAGCTCATCGATTCGGTTTTGGCCACGAATCTCAGAGCGCCTTTCCTGCTCTCATGCGAAGTGGCCCGGCGCTGGATCGACCGTAAGTCCCCTGGGCATATCGTGAACATCTCGTCGATGGCCGCCTACTGCTACGTGGTCAGCGGCTCGGCGCTGTATTCAATCACCAAGGCGGGACTCAATCGGATGACGGAAACCCTGGCGGTGGAATGGGCTCCGTTCGGTATCAATGTGAATGCAATTGCGCCTGGCTCGTTCAAGTCGGAGATGATGGACGGGATGATAAGCCGTCAGGGGGATATGACCGCCATGTTCCCCCGGGGACGGATGGGGAGTCCCGAGCAGCTTGACAGCACTTTGCTGTACCTGTTGTCGCCCAACTCGGAGTTTGTCACGGGAACCATCATCAAAGTCGATGACTGTCAAATACCGCGCTGAGGGCGAGTCGACGAACACCCGCAACTTCAACGGGAACCGAGTCGAAGGTCGCTAGCTGGGCGCTTCGAGCGACCTTCTTAGCGCGCGAGCTTCCCGCCAATGGACGAGTTCATAGGCGTGAAGCCCCAGCCACACGGAGGCGATAAGTCCAAGTCCAGCGACTGCGGGGAGAAACCTTGCCGCCGGCGTGACCAAAACAAAGGTAACGGCCGCGATCGGGCGACCTATGCCAAGCCTTCGGGACGCCCGCCACCGAAGCCCTACGAAGGCAAGCAGGTAGAGTGCACTGCCGCAACAAAGCGCCACGGCGGGGACGATTTCGAGGTCTGAGCCGGGATGCACAAGCGCGGTGCGCACGGCAAAGGCGAACAGAAGGATGCCTGCCACCATCGGTAGGTGCATGTAGGTATACGCGTCCCGAGCCAAGGCGACCCGCTCGGTTCCGTGGCTCTTTTCGAGAAGGCTGCGGATCCCGCCCGAGGCGAAATCGAAGTAGGCCAGCCAGAACGCCGCGGCCACAGCCAGGCCGAGGACAGCGGCTCCGACCTCAGCAGCGTCGAGATGCGTCCCCCGCGCCGCGAAGCCGACCGCGGACAGCGACTCCCCAATGGCGATGATCAGAATCAAACCGTGCCGTTCGGCGAAGTGAGCCGGAAAGATCCGCCAGCCGCCGAGCCCGCCCTGGTTCGGACCGACGAACCCGACGACGATGGCGACCCCCCAAAGAGCGGATCGAACACCTGTTGGAACAAATGCCGCGCCGAGGATCAGGGCGGCAGCTGGCAGCGCAGTGCGGGCCATCCGCAACACGGCCGCGAGTTGGTCTGGAAGCCCCCTGCTCACCTCGGCGTAGAGTCCGACGAAGGCGACGAGCACCGCGAGAATCGAGATACCGAAGATGAGGCGGTGCCCGGTAAAAGTCTCGGGGACGGCAAGGGCGGCCACGAACACGCCGGCGGTGGCCACGACGACCACGGCCAAGACAAGGTCCGCCTCCGTGTTGGCAGTGTTTGTCAGCCAGGCGAAACTCGCCCACACCCACCACAGTGTGGCGAGGACCAACAAACCTTGGCCCACCCCTGACCATGAGTCATGCTCAACCCAGAAGGTCGTCACCTGCGTGAAGGCGAACCCGAAGACCAGATCGAAAAACAGCTCGACCGGAGATACCCGCTGCTCCGCCTGGATGAAAACGTCGCTCACGAAGCGACGCTAGTTCGTGCATTGCGCTACCCACTGAAGCGGCCGGTCGCCGACTCAGGCGGCGTTCGGGTCTCCACGGGTTGCGCGCCTTCGTTGACTACGTTGACTGCGTGGGAGCTCGGCTACTGCGGTGAGCACCAGTCGTTGGGCTCTGGCCCTGTAAACGCTGAGACCGAGGAGGGTCGTCTCCACGAAGAGGGCAGCCATACCAAGCATGCATGACCAGTTGCCGACGTCTTGGTTGTCGATGGGCGTGCTGAAAATGCGGGTAAAGGCGTAGCCCCCTATCGCTGCAGCGCAGACCGTCGCGCCAGCGGTCCACACGAGGCGGCTCCCCTGGTGGGCTAGCCACACGGCGACGGCGAGGGAAGCTGCGATGATCCCCAAGAACGCCACGCCGAGTAGCGGTGTCTGCTCTGTCGTCGGAACGATCTGCAAGAAGTGGATCGTGCCGATAGCGAGGAGCATTAGTACCCCCGTGGCGCGCAGCACGGCGTCGTTCGTGTCGATCGACTGGGCGGCGGGGTTGCCAGCAGCATTTCTCACGGTTACCTCCGTGTTCTGTCTTCTTGGCTGATCGATACGACGCCGGGTTACGTCAAGGTGTCTCTCCGCCGCTGCCCCTTGATCCCTGTAACTGATCGGCGTAATTCCACCCGACAGTTAGTAGAGGAGTATCAACGATGAGAACGAGAGACCTGTTGGCAGCTGGGTCGGTTGCATCAGCACACCACAGAAAGATCCGAGCTCGAGGTGACGCCGTTGAGGTTGGCGTCCTGGTCATCCGACTAGTTTCCGTCGGGCTCCTGGCCGCTGTTGGATGGATTCATCTGCATTTGTGGGAGGTCGGCTACCGCCACATCGCCACCATCGGGCCTTTGTTCCTTGCCACAACCATAGGTGCCTTCGTCCTTGCAGCCGGCCTGCTGCTTCGGCCCAGCCGTCTGCTCGGCTTCCTGGGGATCGCTTTGCTCGCGGGAATACTCGGGGGGCTGGTCGTGAGCGTCAACGCCGGCCTGTTCGGGTTCACCGAGTCGTTAAGCGCCCCTTTCGCCGTCGAATCAATCGTTCTGGAGGCGGTCGGCGCTCTCAGTCTGGCAGCGTGGATCGGGCTGGATCTGTTCCAGGAGTCGCGACTGTGGCGCCGCTTTTGGGAGGACCCGCGCACATCGCCTGACGTAGGAGGGCGCGTGATCACCACCTTCGTCAGCCGCCCGCACGCCAACATTGAGAACTAGCCATGCGCCCATCTCGTTCCACAGCAACTGAACAATTCGAAGTTCACGGGGATCAGCGCGCGTTGGGCCCGTTCTCGGTCTCGCCTCTCGGTCTCGGCGCAATGCGGCTCGCGGGGCCGAACGCGTTCGGACCACCCAGGGATCGCCGAGAGGCGCTCGCAGTGCTGCGAGAAGCGGTCCGCGCGGGTGTGAATCACATCGACACCGCCCAGTTCTACGGGCCGGATATCGTGAACGAGCTCATTCGTGAGGCCCTGTATCCCTACCCCGAGGACCTCGTCCTGGTCACCAAGGTCGGGGCGCGACGAGACCGCCACGGGGGCTTCCTCGCCGACGATGATCCCAGAGACCTGCGCCGGAGCATCGAGGACAACCTCCGAAAGCTCGGGGTGGACGCCCTGGGTGTCGTCAACCTCCAGGTGATGCGGCGGGGGGAACCGAACCTGTTCTTCGACGATCAGCTTGACGCGATGGTGTCAGCCCGTGACGACGGATTGGTCAAATCGATTGGGCTCAGCAATGTCACACTTCCCCAGCTGCTCCACGCCCTCCAGTTCACGGACCTGGCCTGCGTACAGAACGCCTTCCACTTGGGGAACCGCCGGTCCCAGCCGCAGTTGAACGAATGCGCCCGACGGCACATCGCGTTCGTGCCGTCCGCGCCGCTCGGATCGGGTGGCTCCGATCCTCGGTCTGTACTCGGAAGGCCCGAGGTGCTCCGCGAGGCCGCGCGCCTGAGCATCACGGCGGCGCAGGTGGTCCTGGCCTGGACCCTGCGCATTTCTCCGAACGTGCTGCTGATTCCTGGCACGTCGTCGCTCAGCCACCTCGTGGAGAATGTCGCTGTATCCGAGGTTCACCTGGACTGGGAGGCCATCAGGCGGCTTTCGCTCATCTGAGGGCTGGCGGGATGCGGCCGGTTGGCCGAGTTCCACGCCCTGTCCGGCCGCCCTCAGGCCTACGAAAAGGTCGCCGTCGCGAGGGTGATGCCGGTCGAAGTGACGATGCTCGCGGACCTGACGTCGGTGAGGTTGACCTTGATCGTTCGCGCAAACTCGCCTTCGCCGCCCGTGAGCTGGAAGGCGCCGGCAACCTCGACGTTCCCATTGGCACCTCTGAGCTGACAGACGACGGTCCCGTCATGTCCGGGGTCGTTCAGGTTCATGAACACCCAGGCGGGACTGCCACCGTAGAGGTTGACACGGCCGACCGCCCGATGGTCGACGTCGAGAAGCACAGAGCTGTGAATGCCGCCCTTGGCGACGGCGGCCGGCGCCGACCTGCCGTGATTCACCGCCTCTGTCACCCCGAAGGTCCCGCCGATAAGAACCGCCGCCGCGGCCGCCGAAACGATCGCCGCACGTCTCGGCCGATGGAACATTGCAACCGACGTGTCGGGCGGCTCTCCATGTTCGCCGTGGACAGCAGCCAACTCGTCGAAGAGTCCCGACATGAACTCATCGCGAGGTGCCGCCAGATCACCACGGGCGGCGCGCAGGGTAATCGCAGTGCGGATGAACTCGGCGTCGTCAGGATCGGCGTCGAACCGAGGTGGCCGCCGGTCTTCGAGCAACGAGTCGACATACTTCTCACGGTGGCGCTTGGTCATGAGTCCATCTCCATCGCCACGCTACTGGCCATCTGCAGTGCCCGGTGCTGGAGGACTTTGGCGTTACCTACAGACACGTTCATAACTTCGGCCGCCTCCTTGAGCGAGGATGCATGCAAGAAGCGAAGCTCCAGGATCTGACGGTAACGGTCAGGCAGGGCGGAAAGGATTTGTCCCACCCGCTCCGTTGACTCGGTGGTCGGGTTTCCTTCTGGAGGGGGATCGGAAAGCCACTCGACGTCTACGTCGGGATCGATCATGGTCACCGGCTGGCCGAGGGTCCGCCGCCAATGCGAGGCCAGGACCGTCCGGGCGGTCACCAGCAGGTAGGAACGGACCTCCCCCTTGGAAGCGGCGAGACGTAGAGGTTTCAATGCTGCACGGAACACCTCGGCAGTCAGGTCTTCGGCGTCGGCGCGGTTACCCACGCGGGAGTACATGAGCCCATAAAGGCGGCTCACGTTGTCTCGGTAGACCGCTTCCCAGTCGGGATAGGTGTTGGCGTCCAGCAAGTGAAGGTGCGCTCTCGTCCGGGGGCGCTCGGATTCTGATCCAGACAGGGGGGTCAGTGCATATGAAGAACCCATAGTCGGATGTAGATACGCAGAGGGGTTACAGAGCCGCCGTTTCGCCCGTCTCCGTCACAGGCGGCGCGCCAGTCGGCTCGGAGTTGTTTAGTCAAGCGAACAATAGGCGCCTCTCGGCCGTAACTCGGCGCGTATCTCCTTTGGGAGAGCCTATGCAGGCAACACAAGGAGAATGAGATGGCAACACGCCTCGACACGGAAACCGAAACGAATCGGTGGCCGAGAGTGGGCGTCGACCGGCGCTCCGCGGAGCACCTGTCGATCGTTCAAGAGGAGTGCCACCCGCTCTCGCTGTGCGAAAGGTGGAGGCTCGGCTTTGCCCTTGTGGTGGCCTCGATCGTCATAGACGTGGCAGAGCGCCTGCCCCGCTGGGACCACTTCTCGCGGCCTGGGGCCCAGCGCTACGTGCCCTAGGAGAACGTAGCCCGGGCCATGATGGAGCCGTTTGGAGCCACCAGGGTCGCCTCTCGCAGCTGGGCCGCCGGAACCTTGATGGTGTGGGCCCAATCGCCGGTCCCGTTGTGGACGGTGAGCACCCCGGCGAGGATGGTGCTGCTGTCTGCCAATTGCAGGCGGCACACGTAGAGGCCGCTCAGGCCGCTGGTATGGACGTCCATGAACACCCACGACGGGTCCCCCGTGTAGGCGTATGCCCGTCCCAGGGTTCGACCATCGGCGCCAACCAGCACCCCGGAGCGAACCCCGCCGGCGTTGACGGCGCTTTGCGCCACGGGCACGGGCGAGTGACTATCTGTCAGACGTGTGGCGGTAAACGTTCCTGCCACCAGAAGCGCCGCCGCTGCCGCCTTGGCAGCTCCCCGGAACTTCCGGGAGATACGCCCGGCCGAAGCAGGGTCTGTGCCGAGGCGTGCTGTCATCGGACGACGTTCACCCCTGTACAGACCGCTGCTATCAAGCGGGAGGATCTTCGCCCCGCCTCTGAGAGCGGACGCCAAATGTAGATGCAGCTGCTCGACGAACGACGGTTCGGGGCTGATGCGTTCGGTCTGCCGGGTTCGCAACTCAATTGCTATCCGCAATATGTCGCGGTCCTCCCGGGTGGCCGGGAACCGTTTGGGAGTCTGGTCGTTCAGGAGAGCGTCCACGAATGTATCGACCTCGTGGTCGGTCATCGGTCCGGCTCCTCTTCCATTCGAGCCGCCATCCGCAGGGCTCGGTGCTGGAGGACTTTGGTGTTGTTCACACTGATGCCCAACGCACTAGCTGCCTCCTTGATCGAGCAGCCCTGCAAGAACCGCAACTCGAGGACTCGCCGGTAATGCTCCGGCAGTCCGGCGAGGATCGTCGCGACACGCGGACCGGCATCAGTATCGGGGGCGGGGGAGACCTCGTAGGCGAGGTTGGCATAGGGGTCGATTTGCGTTATCTCGAGCCCATATCGGCGGCGCCAGTGTGATGCCAGGACAGTCCGAGCCGTGGCGAGCAGGTATGAGCGCACCTCCCCTTTCGACGCCGACAATCGCAGGGGACCGAGCGCCGCGCGGAACACTTCAGCAGTCAGATCTTCAGCGTCGGCGCGGTTCCCGACTTTGGAGTACATCAGGCGATATAGGAGGCCGACGTTGTCCAGGTAAGCCGAATCCCAGTCCGGATAGACGGAATCCTCCAACCGGGTCAAAGGAACGAAGGTGGCATGATCCGATTCGCGTTCCCGCTCGTATGACGCCGGGCGCCGGTACACACCTCGTATCCAGGGCGAGGAGCTCATTGCGCCGGCGGCAGACGAACGTTCGCTGTCATCACACAAGGAGATACGGGCTCGAGTTACAACTGGCTTAGGCTGTTTCCCGGACTCCCTGACTATCCATTCGACGGGCGCGCCAGTTGGCTTCTGCGCGGCCGAGGCTGGTGGCCGGCGGGCCCCCGTGACGAATCTCGTGGTCGATCGCTCGCCAGTCGGCGGTGGCGTAGAGGTGCCCGAGTACGGAGCTGGCTCCGATCAGGATCCGATTGAGGTACAGCAGCTGCTTGGGCATGCGGAGTCGTCGAGTGACGTCGTACCACGGACCGAGCGGCTGGTAGGTGTGAGCGACGATCTCACCGGCCCATTGCGGCGTGAACGTGAACGGCTGTGGCGATACCCGGTCGGCGAGCACGGCGCGATAGAAGTCGAGGAGGCGCTCGTGGTCGAGCGCGCTGGCGTCGTCACCGCTGAGCATTCCCAGACATTTCAACGCCCTGGTGACGTCCGTCGCACTGGATGCAAAGGTGGCGTCCAGTAGGGCGGACATCGCCTTCAACTGCTCGTCGTCGAACCTTTGTACGGAGCCGAAGTCGAGAAAAGTCACTCCACCGTCCTCGTGGAACAGGAAGTTGCCGGGGTGCGGGTCGGCGTTGAACAGGCCGTGGCGGTACAAGCTGGTGTACACGAACCGGAAGATGCCCTCCCCCCACCGGGAGCGAACGTCGGGTGGAGCGGTGATGGCTGAGGTCCAGCGTTGTCCGTGAACGTAATCGCTGACCAGAACCCTGCCGGTCGACAGTTCTCCGTACACCCGGGGGACGTGAATGTACGGGTGGCCCTCGTAGAGGGCGTGGAACGTCTCTTGGCTGGCGGCCTCCAACCGGTAGTCCAGTTCGTCGGTGACACGGTCTCGTATCTCCTCCGCCAATACCCTTGGATCGATTCTGGGGGCTCGGGGACCGAGGAACCTCAGCGCGGTGCCTATCGCCCCTGCGAACAATTCCGTGTTCGCCAGATCAGCCCGGACCGCTTCGGCGACTCCTGGATACTGGACCTTGACCGCTACTTCTGTCCCGTCACCCAGTCGAGCGAGATGTACCTGACCGATGGAGGCCGCGGCAACGGGCTCGGCGGAGAAGAAGGCGAAGAGCCTCTCCGGTGGAGCTCCGAGCTCGCTGTGGATCACTCCTGAGATCTCTTCGAGCGCCAGTGGCGGCACATCATCTTGCAGGCCGGTCAACGCGGACTGAAACATGTCGCGCTGCGAAGCCGGGATCAGGGCATCCATGTCCACGAAGGAGAGGATCTGGCCGGCCTTCATGGTGGCGCCCTTCATGTCGCCCATGACCCGCCGGTAGCGCTCTGCGAGCCGGGCCTGGCGGGCCCGCTCGGCCGCCTGTGCTCTCTCGCCTCCAAATCGACGACCGACGCGGGTCTCGGCCCGGTTGACCACGGTCCGCCCGGCGAGCCCGGCCAAACGTGCGGAGCGACTGAAACGGCCGGTGGGCAGTCGACTTCGCATCCCTTTTTCCTCCCTGTCACTAGAGCACCGAGAACCCCCCGGACATGCGCTGCAGAGGTCGTCACCAACCTGTCTCAGTGGCAAGCAATTCGGGTGAGTCCGTCATCAAACAGATACGGGGATGGTTACCGCGGCCGACGACCGGACGATTGTCTTGCTGCGGGTAACCCGCCTGCGTATCAGATACCGAAGCGTCCACCCAGAGACGACCGATTTTGGGCCGGCATCATCGCGCTGGTCGCGAAAGGAACATCATGATCAAGACTGAGACTTACCCTGATGGAGCGGTGTGCATCCGTCCAATTGGGGACCTCGACTGGTGCAGCGCAACCGCCTTGAGGCACGCAGTACACGAGGTACTCAGGCCGTTCGTTCGTGTCGACCTCGATCTTCGGGATGTGGTGTCGTTAGACGCTGTAGGGATAAGTGCCCTTCTTGGTTCGGCACGTCTCATCCGGAGCATTCATGGTGATCTTCGAGTCTCCAACATGCCGCCACCAGTTCGAACACGCCTGCAGCTGCTCGGACTCGAGCGTCAATTCGTCGGTGCCGATACCAGCGACGCTGCCTAACGTCATTCAGTCCCTCTCTCTAATCTGCAGGATTCAGTCGGAGCCGCGTAACCCGGCGTCCTATCTGATGACGTTGCCGGGTTACGCCATGGCGTCCCATCGTCTAGCGGCTCCGGCTTAATCCGACGTTCGGCCTGGATGTCGCCGAGCGCGGTTCATACGCCGACTCCCCCCGACCCTGACAAGAGAGAGATCTGATGAAGAAAATTGCAAAACGTGCCGCGGTGTTTGCGGCGCTCGCCGCCACGTCCACGACCGTCGGGTTGACAGTGAGCGCGCCAGGCGCGCTTGCCAACTCGACCAGCCGTTCCTACGCGCAGACCAACCTCGTTTCCGACATTCCCGGCCTGGCTACACATACCGATCCCAACCTGAAGAACTCGTGGGGAACCTCGACAGGGCCTGGACTGCCGATATGGGTTTCCGACAACGCAGCCGGTGTGTCGACCCTCTACGACGGTCAAGGCAATCCCCAACCAGGGTCTGGAAATCAACAACTCGTCGTGTCCATCCCCCCTCCCGCTTCGGCTGGCGCTGGCGCGGCCGGCACCCCGGATGGGACCGTTTTCAATCCGACCACGGGATTCGCCGTCTCCAATGGTGTGGCGTCCGGCCCGAGCAAGTTCCTCTGGGCGACCGAAGACGGCGTCATCGCCGGCTGGAACCCTGGCGTCGATCCGACTCATGCGGTGAGGGCGGTCGACAGCTCCAGGGCCCGAGACGCAGCGGGGGACGTCGGGGCGGTCTACAAGGGACTGGCGCTCGTTAGCACGCCGACGGCGAGCTTCATCTACGCGACCAACTTCCGGTTCGGGACAGTCGAGGTGTTCAACTCCAAGTTCGAGCCGGTCAACACCTTCACCGACCCGACCATCCCGGCCGGATTCGCACCGTTTGGTATTCACAACATAGGGGGCAAGCTGTTTGTGACCTTTGCCAAGCAGGACGCCTTCAAGCACGATGACGACGCCGGCCCTGGTAACGGTTTCGTCGACGTGTTCGCTCCGAACGGAGATCTGCTGCGGCGCTTCGCCAGTGAAGGCAAGCTGGACTCTCCCTGGGCCGTAACACTTGCGCCGTCCACATTCGGGCAGTTCGCCGGCGACATCCTCGTCGGTAACTTCGGAGACGGCCGCATCAACGCCTTCAACCCTGTCACCGGTCAGTTTCTCGGGCAGCTCGAAAGCAGCCACGGTCCTCTCACGATCGACGGCCTTTGGGGTCTGCGCTTTCCGGCAGGCTCCCTGAACGTCGTCGCAGGCGCTCTGTACTTCACTGCGGGCCCGAACCACGAAGCCGACGGGATCTTCGGCGACATAGTCCCCAACTCCTAGGCCGGATGGAGCGCTGGGTGCGGTTCCTTCCCTACCAGCACCCTGCGCCCGTCCTTATATGCCGACACAACAAACGCAACAACGAAGGAGCTATTCGAACATGAAGAGGAAAATGATTACGCTCGCCGCGCTCGGCACGGCTCTCATCGCCGCTGGCGCGTTTGCGGCTCCCGGGCCGGCCAACGGCGACACGACGACGTCAGCGAACTTCAACGCCGATCGAGGCGGCCCCCTAGCGGCCTTCAAGCCCGGGAGCGGGCAGATCGCCGTCGATTGGAACAAAGAGCTGCTCAGGATCGAGCTGACCCCGGGAGCGCAGCCCGCCACCATCCACCCCACTCGAAGTTTCGCGCTCCTGAACACCGCCGTATATGACGCCGTCGTGTCGATCACCCGCGCCGACAACCCCTATCAGTTCAGCGTGGTCGCACCACATTCCGCACGACCAGATGCCGCGGCCGACCAGGCCGCCCACGACACCCTGCTCGCTCTCTTCCCCAGTTTCGCCCCCGAGCTCAATCAACTGCTGGCAACGCAGCTCGCCGCGATACCCGAGTCGGCGGCCAAGCACTCCGGGATAGTCGTAGGAAGTCGGGCAGCAACCATCCTTCTCGCCTTGCGAGCGAACGATGGTTCGGCAACCGCTCCAAATCCTTTCGTCCCCTCCAACCCCCCGCAGCCAGGTGGCTACCAGCTCACCCCACCGAACTTCGCTCCCGCGGTGTTCACGAACTGGGGCACCATCACGCCCTGGGTGCTCGAAGCCGGCAACCGGTTCAGGCCCCCGTCACCGCCCCCTCTCACGAGTCCCCAGTGGGCGGATGCAATCAACCAGGTCCAGAGCCTCGGACAGAACACAAGCACCACGCGTACACCCGACGAAACGACGATTGCGAAGTTCTGGGCACCGCCGATCTGGAACACGTGGAACGAGATCGCCGACAACCAGATCACCGAGAACAGAACCAGCCTCGAGGAATCGTCTCACCTGCTGGCCGATCTGAACCTGACCTTCGCCGACAGCGCCATCGCGTTCTACGACGCCAAGTACCACTATCAGCTGTGGAGGCCCGTAACAGCCATACGCGCCGGCACCCCCGGCAACCCGGCCGTCGATCCCGCCAATACCACCTGGCTGCCCCAGGCCGGGAACACCGCAGCGGACCCGTCCTACCCTGCTGCGCACAGCACCATAAGCGGAGCTGCAGCCACGGTCCTGTCAGCCTTCTTCGGACCTGACCGCCCAGTTACGGTCAGCTCGGATGCTCTAGCGGGCGTGACCCGGAACTTCGCCGGCTTCCAGGCCGCCGCCGACGAAGCCGGTATGAGCCGCATCTTCGCCGGTCAGCACACGAGCATCGACGTCAACGCCGGAAGCGCTCTTGGGCAGCAGGTCGCCCAGTTCGTTCTCGACCAGCCGTTTGGAGCAAATGTCCGCCGCTAAAGCGGGAGGCGACACCCCTCGTTCGCGTGACCGGTTGCCGCCGAAACCGCCGTAGCACATCGGACCGCCGACGAGCGTGCGTTGTTCCAACCGAACGGGCGATCTTCGATGCAAGAGGTATCAGGATGTCGAACGGATGGCTTCGAGCAATCCCTGAAGGTCTTCCGCGCACGGGCCGCACGCGCGAAGGTGAGCAGTGACGCCCGGATACAGCACGTCGGGGTCTTCGCCGTTGGCAACGATCTCGGCATAAATGTGCAGGACTGCCATCGCCTCGTCGCACCCGACATCCTCGGGATCAGTGTTGAGGAACCGCTCGAATGCGGGCAGCCCGGTCATTGCATCTCCCTCAGGTCGATGAAGCCACGGGCCGTGAGCTCTTGCCGAAGCTTCTGCCTGGCGTCGAACATGAGCTTGTAGATGGCGTTGCGGTTGGTGTCCATCCTGAGCACGAGAGCATCCAACGGGATGCCTTGCACCACTATGGCGGTGAACACGTCTCGCTGCTTGTCAGTGAGGCAGTTCTCCACCCCGGCGCGCACGGCGGCCACGAGCTCGCGGGATTCGGCCACTTCCGCCGGGAGCGCCCCGAATCGCTCGGGCAGTCGGTCCCAATCGAGGTCGTCACCGCCCGCCCGCCGGTTGGTCCAGAAGTGGCGTCCCAGTTTGCTGGATACTTCGAAGATCACGAACTTGCAGGCCCATGTGGTGAAGCGGCTCTCGCCTCGGAAGTCATCGATCCGCCGGGTGATATGGAGTACGGCGTCGGCCGCCGCCTGATGGGCCAGGTCGTCGAGTTCGGGCCCGGTGATCTGTCTGGAAGAGTTGCGCCGGCTGAGTTCACTGCGGGCTACACGGAGGAGCAAGTCATGCAGCCGGGTGATGGCTTCCTCCGGCTCCTGGCCGCGGAGCGATGCGAGCCACTCGGCGGTCTCTGCATCGACTGCTCGCCCTTCCTTGACTCCCGGTCCTACCGAGGCGGCACGGTCGGCGGTGCTCACAGACTGTGATCGTACCTTGACTACCGCGTAACCGGCACGGTCGAGCAGAGTTGGCACGGCGACTATTTCATGGCAACGATCGTGCCCTCATCTACAACCGGTTGGGCTGACAGGAGATCCGAGGCAACCTTCCCGAGCGCGATGAGGCACCTGGTGGGACTACTGGCGCTCACCGATCAACGCGCTCCGATCTCCAGTACCGAAACAGCGCCATGAAATCCTGTTGCAGTTCGGGGCTGAGATCATCAACCCTCAGTTCTCCGGTGATGGCGATCGTCATCTGCATCTGCCTGAGAAACTCGCCGCAATGAGGACATCCGGACAGGTGAACTTCGAAGCGGCGCCGATCAACTCGGGACAACGCGCCCTCCAGATACTCTGTGACCAGTTCAACGACCTCCACGCAGGTGAGCGGTCGGCGTCGTGAGAGCCTCAAGTGTCGCTCTGCCAGAACTGGGCTTCGAGGGCGTTGCGGAGGCGGCTCCTCGCGCGGTGCAGCAGCACTCGTTGGTGGCTGTCGCACAAGTCCAGGATGCGGCAGGCTTCGGCCGCGGTCATGCCCTGCACATCCCGCAGGGTCAGCACATCTCGTTGGGCAGCAGGAAGGTCGTCTATCGCAGTGCGTATGGACTTTGCCAGTCTCTCCGCACGAACCCGGTCCTCTACCTCGTCAACCCATGGAGCCGGCGCCGATGACCATGATCCGTTGGTGTTGAAGCGGTTTGATTGAACCGCGCGCTCCAGGTTGCTGATCGGGAGGTGCTTGTGCTCTCTCTCCCTTACGCTTCGAGCCCGATTTATCAGAATCCGATAAAGCCAGGTCTTGACCGAGGAACGTCCCTCGAAGCCAGGAAGCGCGCGGAGTGCGGCGAGCCAAGTCTCCTGAACCACGTCCTCGGCGATCTGCTCGCTACACACATACGAACGAGCCAACCGGATCATTGCCGCATGATGCCGGCCGACCAGCTCCATGAACGCCAGTTGGTTCCCGTCGAGCAACATTGTGACCAGTTCAACGTCACTGAGGCCGCCCGCTTGGCCAATCGTGGTCATGTTCTGTCGAATGGCCCCACGCTGGTGCTTCAGCATCAAACGTCGCCTGAGTCGCGCGGGTGGCGCCGTTCGCGCTTTTCTCGCAGGGTCCATTTTGACGACGGACAGGACTGCTCGTTCACGAAAGATTAGTGACCCGAACCCTTGTCAAATTTCGGGAAAAGTCTGTGCGGATTCTCAGAAAGTCTGTAGCGGGTCGTCTCGCTCCGAGGACTATACGCCGGCACAAGGAGCTGGAGAGAGTCTGCCAAATGCCCGCTCTCGCAGGAGTCGGCACGCCGCGCTCAATCTCGCGTGCCCTCTGCATCGCCCCACCCGAACAGGAGAGAACATGAGACGACCTACCGTCCGCCGATCCCGACTCATCGCCGCTTTGCTCACGTTGGGCGGATCGGCCGGGATCATTCTGAGCCAGATCGCGTACGCGCCTGTGAGTCACGCCTCTGACCGTCCCGGCGCCGCGGAGGGACTCGGCCAACTCAGTGGTCTGCTGCCCAGAGACCACCTGACCGAAGAGAGCGCCATCCAGGTTGACCTGACCCACGAGACGGTCCGGCTGCCGCTCTACCCCGGAACGGCACCCGTGCCGACCAACCCCTCCAGGACCGAGAAGGTGTGGTTCGTCCTCCTGGACGCCTCCGACCAGGGACTCGCGCACGACCTCGGCGTCAACTTCGCACCCAAACTGGCGAACATCGCTATCAGCGACCCGGCAGCGGTGCAGACAGTGACTCTCGACAGCCCGACCCCCACCGAGAACAAGTTCGGTCCCGCTGTCGTGCACTTCGCGGGCGCTCCGGACTTCACCCCCACCCGGATCGCAGTACCCGGCCCCAACGGCTTCCCTCTCGCCAAGTTCCAGCCCGGCTCCGTCGCAGGCCCGGGGTACAGCCCCTTCATCAAGATCGCCGGGTCGGACGTCGTGTACAACGCGCCGATCGTCGCGGCGGGTGACGGTCCGTTCGACGTGACCACGCACACGAACACCGAAGACCGCGTCCTCGGCGTGCACATCGCGCCGCCGTCGCCGCCGGGCCAGTTCCTGCAGTCGTTCGCGGACCTGCTGTTCGTCAAGGGATTCGACGCCGGCCAGCCGATCGTCTACCTGAGCACGGACGCCGGCCAACGCCTGACCGCCGTGCTGGAGCGCTCGACGTACGTTCCCGCCCTCGACACCGCCGCATACAACGGCGGCGATGACTTCCTCGGCTCGGCCAGGGAGCGCCTGTTCGGGTTCATCAACGGCCAGACGGGCGAGGACAATCCCCAGGCCCAGGGTTTCCGGAACCTCATAGTTGACGGGCACGGCGCCGAGGACGCGTCCGCAGCGAACACGGGTTTGATCAACGACCTTCGCAACGGAGGGGACCTGCTCAACGTGTTCGGCGACTTCCCGACCCTGACCGATCCTCGCCACGCCGACGCATACAGCCCCCTGTGGGACGCCCAGCTCGGCCTGTGGACTCAGAAGGCGATCGATGAGGGCCTGAACAAGCGCCAGATCGACGAGAACCAGGTGTTCAACCTGGCTGCCACCCGACCCGACCTGATCACCGGCGTCGATCCCGCCACCGGTCAGCCGGCTGCGTATGGTGCGTCAGGTGTCGACATCAACTGTGCGGTGATCGGCTTCACCCACGACGCTCCGACCGCCAACCTGGCGGCGCCGGTGCCGAACTCTCAGTTCCCTCCCCTGTAGAGGGATCCAGCCGTCCGGTTTGTCGGCCCCGGAGCTAGCACTGAGCGAGCGCGGGGCCGACAACCAATTCCGGCCAGGCCGGAGTCGCCGACGCGAGAATCGGCACCGTCGTCTGATAGCCCCAAGGCTCGGGGACAGGAGCCGGGCTCGTCACGGGCGGGCGCGGGACAGAATGTCCGGCATGGACCTGCGCGATTGGTCAGCTGCACGGTGACCACAAGGTGACGAGCGTATTGGGGCGAGTTCGGGGAGCCGGCGTCGTGGCTGTGACAGCCGCATTCCTCCTCGTGGGTGCGTTCGCGCTCGGCTGCGCGTCGCGGAGTCAAGCCCCCGCGACGCCGACGCTAAGGTTCGGCGTGATCACCAAGACGACGCAGAAGTTGGACAGCCTCGTCTGGACCGGCACTCAGTTCTTATACGTCGAGAACACCACGAATACGGTCTGGGCCGCACCGCCCTCCGGACACCCACTTGCGCGGTTCGCGACGATGCCAAGTCTGGTCGAGGAGACCCGCTGCGTCCTCTCGCCCGGCATCCAGGGGTTCCCGCCCGACACGATCTTTTGCCATTCGCCGGACAACAAGATTTATGAGATCAGCCCTGACGGCTCGAGCGTGACCCTGTTCGCGAGCCTTCCCGCTCCTTTCCCCCCGGCTTCGGACGGAGCGCTGGCATTCGATACGGTCGGCCGCTTCGGCTACCGGCTGGTCGCGGCGACCGGGCGCTCCGGCGGCTCTCAACCAGCCGGAGGCCTGGTGTACACGATCGACCCGCACGGACAGGTCCAGCGAGTCGGCAGCTACGCCGTGCCGGGGGGCGCCGACGAGCTCGTGATCGCCCCTCCTGGCTTCGGTTCGGCCGCCGGGGACGCGCTCCTCACGGTCGACGCTGGCGCGAGCGGCGCCGTCGTCGCGGTCGACCCCGGCGGGAGGACACGGACGATCGCAACTTTCGCCGAAGGCCCGAATCCGATCGCCGCGATCCCGAACCCTCCCGGGAGCACCAAGGGAGCTCGCGCACCGCTTTCGGGCCTATACCTGAATGACGACGCGACGGGCTACACCTACCTTGCGCCGGCGGCCTCCCTCGCCAGATACGCGGGCGATGTGATCGTCGGCACCGAGGCCCGCCCCGACTTCTGGATTCTCCAGCCCAGGGGCAACGGTTTCGCGAAGGTACCGTTGCGGAACAACCTGCCCGCCGGTACCTACAGCCTCGAGCAGGCGATCTTCGTCAGTAGCTGACAGTTCTGGACCATTCAAGAGCGGGGGGGGGATTACCCGGCCCAGGGAAGTGATATCGCCCCGAGCTGGCTGGCGAATGAGGCCATATCGTCGAGCGCCCACTCTTCGCTGATCTTGCCGTCGTCGTTCACCCTGTAGATGTCGACGGCGTCCCATTGCACGCGGCGACCGGTGTTGGGTATTCCCAACAGGTCGGCGCTGTGTGTAGCGGTTACGACCAGTCGCATGGCAACCAGATCTCCGCTGGCGATCAGATCCTGTTCAGCGGCGTTCAGATCCGGAAGTGCACCGATGAAAGCTCGGAGCAGGTTGACCACGTTGTCGACACCGGCGATCTTCCCCAAGGAACCGCCGTGCCATACGACATCATCGGTGAAGTAGTCGCAAGCCCGATCTGGCTGGTGCTCGTTGAACACCCGGGCAACGAATTCCCGCGCCACCTCGACCTTTCTTTCGATCGGCAGTGTGTCACTCATGGAACGGCTCACTCCTTTGTGGTTGATGCTTGTGCAACAAGCGGTGCGATCCCGAGCATGTTCTGGCGGCCATCCGCGAACTGGTCAGATGTCCAAGGCCGACCCGTCCAGACTCGGGAGTGCGGCTGTCACCGATCAATGGCCGCATCACCTCCTGCACCATTCTCTGAAATGTTGGCCCAAAGATCATCTAGGAAACCCCTAGTCCTCGCCGGAGCCCTCGCAGAACTCTGTTGGTCGTGGCTCGCCGTCGCGTCTCCGTCTCCCGCCGGGCGATGTGGCGCCTGCCCTGGCGCCGGGACCGGCGCTGGCTGATCCTGGGCGTCATCGGGCTGGCCCAGTTGATGGTGGTCCTCGATCTCACTGTGATGAACGTCGCCCTGCCGTCGGCGCAGAGAGCCCTCCACTTCAGCACCGCCGGCCGCCAATGGGTGGTCACCGCCTACGGGCTGGCGTTCGGGAGCCTGCTGCTTCTCGGTGGCCGGCTCGCCGACCTTCTGGGCCGGAAGGTCACCTTCTTGATCGGCCTGGTGGGCTTCGCCGGAGTGTCCGCCATCGGTGGCGCTTCAGTGAACTTCGCCATGCTGATAACCGCGCGGGCCTGCCAGGGTGCGTTCGCGGCGCTGCTGGTGCCCTCAGCTCTGTCGCTTTTGACCACCAACTTCACCGAGCCAGCCGACCGCGGTAAGGCGTTCGGCATCTTCGGGGCGATCGTCGGGGCCGGCGGAGCGGTCGGTTTGCTGCTCGGCGGGGTTCTGACCGAATTCCTGTCGTGGCGCTGGACCATGTATGTCAACCTGATCTTCGCCCGGGTGGCGTTCACGGCGCTGTCGTAGGCGGCGTCTTGCTCCGCCCCGGCCCAATGAATCAGAAGGGTGTCGCTGCCTTCCCCGATGACCAAATCGCCGCGGCACGGACCGAAGGCGCCGCGCTCGGCAGCTAGGGCGACCGGGTCTTCCCATGGCAGCTCATTTTTGAGGACCTCTGTTGTTCGACGCCCGGCCATCTCACTCCTCGCCGCTCTAAGAGGAGCCTGTAGTGCGCACCCATCCCGCGCTTGCGACGAGTCGACGCATTGCTTCGGTCTTCTGGTTTCCGGTGGTCTTGCCGGTACGATGCGCCATGGCACGGTCAGTGATCGATGACACCGCTGCTGAAAGGTTCGCTGTCACGATGGACGGGGCCACCGCCAAGCTGGAGTACGAGGTGGACGGTGGCCGCTTGTTGCTACTTCACACCGAAGTCCCGGAGGTGTTTCGTGGGCAAGGCGTGGCCGCCCGGCTGGTCGAAGCGGCGCTGGCGAATGCGGGTGAGGACAAGCTGACGATCGTGCCGTGGTGCCCATACGCCCGGCGGTGGCTGAAAGAGCATCCAGAGCGAATCGGCGATGCCTTCGTGGACTTCAAGACGCCGCCCCCTGGGTGATGGCGGAGCCGATAGAGAGGTTGCAGGTGTGAGTGGACCTGTCACAGATCTTGACGCTGACACGGTGCCTGCTGCCGGTGACCCGGTGGGCGACATCGAGATCATGGAGAGCAGGTCGGCCACGGTCGGCGCGATGGCAGTGCGGCGTGCGCTGCCCCAACGTGGCCGGCGGACCGTCGGCGCTTGGTGTTTTTTCGATCACGCTGGACCGGTCGATGCCGCAAGCGGTGAGTCCGGGATCGGGCCGCATCCCCATATCGGGCTTCAGACGGTCACCTGGGTGCTCGCAGGTGAGCTGGTGCATCGCGACAGCCTCGGCAGCGAGCAGCCGATCAGGCCTGGGGAGCTGAACCTGATGACCGCCGGCCGTGGGATCGTTCACGCCGAGGAGCATCCCGTCGGCGGCCCTGTGCATATCGCCCAGCTGTGGGTGGCCCAGCCCGAGGCGACCCGGAACGCCCCTCCCGAGTTCGAGCATCACGGTGAGCTTCCCAGACTCGATTTGGGAGGCGGATCCACCGCGACGGTTCTCGTCGGCGAGGTTGGTGGCGCCCGCTCGAGCGCTCGGCGGGACAGCGATCACGTTGGGGTCGATCTTGAGCTGAGCTCGGATGTCGAGCTCCCGGCCGAGCGATCCTTCGAGTACGCGGTCGTTCCGCTCGAGGGCGTTGTGCAGGTTGAGGGACGTGTCGCCGAGCCAGGCCATCTGGTCTATCTCGGGCTTGGCCGTGATGAGATCCGACTGCGAACCCCGGACCGGGCGAGAGCTGTGCTGGTCGGTGGGGTGCCATTCGAAGAGCCGATCTTGATGTGGTGGAACTACGTGGCCCGCACCCGAGAGGAGATCTCGGCGGCCCATCAGGAGTGGACATCTCGAAGCGAACGCTTCACTGTTCCAACCTCGTCGCTGGCACCGATCGACGTGGACGGTCCGCCCTGGGCGCCTTCGGACTGACCCACGCTCGTTGGTGCAAATAATTGGCGTTCGTGTTCGACCCGACGATGCGGGAGCCAGGCAGCGTCGCCGAGCTGGTAGTGCGCTGCGTCGAGGCGGAGGGCGTCACCCACGTCACGCGCGCTACGGGATCCTCGGCGTCTGTGTCGGATCAGGCCAGGGCGTAGCTCTGCTCATCGAAAACCTTCAGTGAGGAGCAGAGCGCCGACATCGTCGTCGAGCTCGGCGAGCGCCTGATCGATTGTCTCCAAGACGCTGACGATCGCGTCCAAGCCGGCTTCGTCAAGCACGTCCCGGATGCTTCCTGTCGGGGCAACCACCGCAACTTGAGTTCGCTGATCTTGGGCTCGCCTAATGGCACCGACCAGAGCAGTCAGCCCAGAGCCGTCAATGAAGCGCATCTCTGAAAGGTCGATGATCAGTCCAGGTCCACCAAGGCACAATGCGATGGCTCCTCGGAAGGTCGTCGCGGTGCTCGCGTCGAGGTTTCCTTTCGCGGCACAGACGACTGTGGCTTTCCCGGTGACCATCTCTACCTGAAGCATCGTCTTCACCCGTGGCACCCGCTCTGTACCATCACCCGAACCACGGAGCCCGGGCTCGAAGCAGCAACCGGCTGGATCGCCGACGTGGCCGGCACTAGAGCCTTCTCCGCTGGACGGTCTGTAGCCTCGTCGCGGGCGGTCAGCTCCTCCGGATGCGATTTGGCAGGGATGGGGCGAAGCAGCCATCCGCCGATGATGGCCGCGCTGAAGAGGAGCAGGGCAGCGACAACGAAGGCATAAGCCCAGGAGCTGGTGCTAGCGGCGGCGAGGGTCTCGGGGGATGGTTGAACGGGGCGGACGGCGTCGAAACGAGCCGTCGCAACTGCCGTCAGCACCGCGAGACCCAGCGACCCGCCTATCTGCTGGACTGCGTTGAGGAGAGCCGACGCAACCCCAGCGTCCTCCTGGGGTACCCCGGAAACCGCCGCCGAAGTGACGCTCACGAAGGCGCCACCCATGCCTGCTCCGATTAACAGGAGAGACGGCAACACGTCGAGGTAACCCGTCGTGGGCGAAATGCGCGCCAGCAACGCCAGACCGCCGGCTCCTAGGAGGAACCCGGTCACGAGTATGGGACGGGGGCCGAGGCGACCGAGGATTCTCGAGCCAACGCCGGCGCTGATGACGAGCGTGACCGTCAGGGGGAGGTAGGCGACGCCCGTCTTCAGAGCCGAGTAGTGCAGGACGTTCTGCATATACAGGGTCAGGAAGAAGAACACGCCGAACAGCCCGGCACCTGCGATGAGCATCCCAACGTCGGCCCCGACCAGTGTTCGGTTGCGAAACAGCCGCGGCGGCACGAGCGGATGGCGGCCCCTCAACTGGAGGACGACAAAGACGGCCAGAAGTACAACCGCGGCCGCAAGGACCAAGATCGTCGTCGCCGATCCCCAGCCCCACACGTTCGCTCGCACGAGTCCGAAGACCAGCGCCCCCAACCCGGCCGTGGCCGCTACGGCGCCGGGTACGTCGAACCCACCAGCGACGGGGTCGCGGCTCTCGTCGATCAGCCGGAACGGAGCCACGGCGGCGAAAGCAGCGATCGGCAGGTTCACGAAAAATACCCACCGCCACGACAGTTGCGTCGTTAGTAGGCCCCCCGCTAACAGCCCAATAGCGCCTCCAGCACCGGCGATAGCCGCCCATACCCCGAGTGCCCGGTTGCGCTCTTCTCCCTCGATGAAGATGACAGTCAGCAGGCTGAGCGCGGCAGGGGCCATGAACGCTGCCCCTAGTCCCTGGACCGCCCGTGAGGCCACCAGCAGGCCCGAGGAGTTGGCTAGGCCGCAGGCCAGGCTGGCCATGGCGAAGACTACGACGCCCGACACGAAGACCAGGCGCCGGCCATAGCGGTCGGCGACGCGGCCCCCGAGGAGGAGGAAACCTCCGAATGTGAGGACGTAGGCGTTGACGACCCACTGGAGATCGGCCGCCGAGGAGAAGTGAAGGGCGCGCTGCATGGATGGCAGGGCCACGTTCACGATGGTCGTGTCGAGGACCACCATGAGCTGTGCCAGGGCCAAGACGGCCAGAGCAGCCCACTTGGATCGGCTATCGGGGCTGGTCGGGTTGGGCTCCAACTCGGTCATGTTCGTCACGTCCATTTCCTCGGTTTCGAACCAGCCGCCAACACCATTTTCCGCCCTCTTTGAGCATCATGACGATCGTTTGTACCGATGGCATCCATGAAAACCCCAGTCGTGGCCTGGGCCTCGAAACTGGCGCTCCGTTAGGGCTCACGGACGGTCGACGGTCCGACTTGGCGGAGTTCGAGAATCTCGAGCCCAAGCGCTTCGATCTTTGCTAGAACCCCGTACACCGCTGACCGATCCTCGAGCGGACCCGTGAGCACGGTCTCGCCGGCCCGCGCCTCCGAACCCATGGTCGGAAAAGCCGACAGAGCAGTGGCTCCGAGTCGCCCCTTTATCCGGATCATGTACTGACACCCCGAATTTGTGGCCACCCGATGATCTTGGGTCCCGATCCAGTGAGCGGTCGCCACCGGAATCCGGTGATTCCTTAGCAGGGGGAGGCGGAATTCACCTGCGGCCGTGATTCAGCGCGCCCGATCGCAAGGAGCCGCAGCTCGCGTGCTTGTTGCACGGCCGAAGTGCGGTCGGTCGCGCCGAGCTTGGAGTAGATACTGCGGATGTGCGTGTTGACCGTGTTGACCGAGACGTGGAGAGATCGTGCTATCTCGGGCCGGGTGAGGTTCGTCGGCAGAAAGCGGAGCACCCGCAGCTCGCTCGGGCTGAGTTCCTCCGTTGGCGATAGACGCTCCCTGTCAATGCGTGGCATCGGTCCGCCTCGTACGAGGTCAACGACGTCCGCCAGCAAAGCGCTATGCGCCGTTTGGTGACGTGGAAGGACGTCGAGGAGGTCGCGAGCTCTGAACAGAGCAAACGGGAAGACCAGTCGATCTGGTTCGGCAGCAGCGAGCGCAGCCTCGGTTGCGGCAGCGGCGGCGTTCCGATCGCCGAGGGCCAGGTGGGCGAGGCCTGCGATCACATGCGCTTCCACGAGAGCGTACGCCGGAAAGCCAGGCGGTAGCGTCATGCGCTGGACATCGCCAAGCGACGCTAGCGCCGTGGCCGGGTCTCCCTCCGCCAGGCTAATTGCGGCTCGCGCGAGGTCAACTGCGTCAATCCATTCGTGTTTGGTGGAGAACCCATCGACGGTTGCGCGCGCTTCGTCTGGCATCCCGAGGCAAGCGAGCCATTCGGCGATCACTGGTGCCGCTATGTGCACACCGGTGAGAAGTGACTGCGCCCTTACCGCGCCGGTCAACGCCTCCCGTGCCCGTTGATGCTCGCCGCGACCGGCATGCAACATGCCGGTCACCATGTGCAGCAGCACTTCGGGAGCAGGGTCGACGTCTGGCTGCAGGACTTGCCAACCGCGCCGAAGGTAACGTTCGCCCTCCTCGAAGTCGCCAGTCCACACCTCTATTGAGGCAACCGCCGCGAACGCGGGCGCCAACACGGGGCGATCACTCAGGCCATAGCGCTCGGCCAGAGCTATCGCGTGACGACCGCGTTGGCGCGCGGTCGTCAACGAGACGAGCGGCGAGGGAAAGGCTTGATAGGCGCGACACGCGACCTCTATATAGGGTCGCCCGATGGCCTCCGCGAGCGTCGCTCCTTCGGTTACGTGCCGGTGGGCATCGGCGAATTGCCCCGACCATGTCTCGACGATCCCGAGGTTCATGAGCGCGACTGCGCGCAACTCGGCGTCCATCCCGATCAGGCCGCTCGACTCATCCGCGGTCGTCGCATCGAGCAGATTCACCTGCTCGACAACTTTCGCGAACTGGCCGCTGCGCTGTGCGATTGACAATCGCAGGGACGCGGTGGCTATCGCCAAGCGACGGCGGCGGGCAGGAGGAGCTGACTCGAGGTGGGACTCGGCCACCGCCAGTTGAGCCGAAGCGTCCTCCAGCCGCCCCCGGGTTAGCTGAGTTGCTGCTTGAGCCAATGCCAACTCAGGGTGGTTGGCTGATGCCCCGGGGGGGAACGACCGTAAGAGCGCGGCGATGCTGCCTTCCTGACCGTCGAGGGTCAGGCCGAACAAATGGTCGCCGAGTAGCCGGGCAGCATCGGGCCAGTCGCCGGCCTCGAGTGTATGGCGAATGGGCTCGACGAGCTCACCGTGGTCAGCGAACCATGCTGCGGCCTTGCGGTGCAGGTCAGGAACTTCCTGCGCCAACTTCCGGCGCAGTTCCAACCGGAGGAAATCCGCCAGGAGCTGGTGGTAGCGGAACCAGGTGCGCTGGGGGTCAAGCGAAACTACGAACGCGTTGGCGTCCTCCAGTGCCAGCAGCGCCTGTTCACAGCCCGGGCGGCCAGCCAGGAGGTCGGCCAGCTCGCCATTCAACCGATCGGCCACCGAGGTCCGCAAGAGCATGCTCTGAACCTCGACTGGCTGGCGCTCGAACATCTCAGCCATCAGGTATTCCCCGATCGCCCTGTCGGTCCCGGAGAACTCATCGACGAAGCGGTCAGGTTCCGGGTGACCGATGAGTGAGATAACGGCCAGTCGCAGTCCCGCGGCCCAGCCCTCCGTACGTTCGTACAACGCTGCCGCTCCAGAATCCGACAAACTGATCCGAGAAGCGGCGAGCAGTTCGCGTGTCTCGCTCACCGTGAACCGCAGATCCGCGGCGCGAAGCTCGGCGACCTGGTCACCCAGCCTGAGCCGGTGCAATCTGATCGGCGGGTCGCGGCGGGACGACAGCACCAGACGCGCAGATTCCGGAAGAACGCTGAGCAGGTGTTCGAGTTGGGAGACGGCTTCAGCTGAACTCAGCTCGTGGAGATCGTCTATGACCAAGACGATGACTCCCGCCGCGTTGGTGAGCTCCGATACGACCGTGTCGACCAACACATCGACGTCAGGAACAGGGGTAGGGACCGGGCCTCGTGACCTATCGGTGGAATCCGTTTGGCGGATCGCGCCCAAGACGGCGAGCCAGAACTGCTGGGCATCCTGTTGGTCAGAGGATACCGACACGAAGGCGACCCGGCGATCCCCGATGGCTCGGTCAGACCACGCACGCAGAAGGGACGTCTTCCCGCTCCCCGGAGGCGCCGAGATGACGGTCACCTTCTTCAGGGAGGCGCGATCTAGCGCCGCCAAGAGATGATCACGACGAAGCAAACCCGCAGCGCCCTGGGGTTCCGCCAAGGCCGCCCCGCTACGAGGCCCGGCCTGCGGAATCGTCCCCACGCGGGTCATCCTCGCGCGTCTAGGAGATGTACTCAACCGGCCAACTTTGACAATTACGAGGCCAACTTTGACAATTACAATTACAATTAGCGGCCCTTTGACCTCAGGGTCCGTCAAGCTCTGCGTCGCCGGCGAATCACTGGTATCCGGTGATGGCGACTCACCTGGATCGGGTCCATCGTCCCTATCGATGGATGGCGCCCGCAGGCCTGACCAGTTCTCCGCCGGGTGTTTGCGCGCGACTGAGGATTTCCTGGGTGCGACATAGCAGGGAGGAACACCACCATGGCGCCAGGCCGCCTACGAGTGGCCGAGCGTCAAAGCTTGACCTTACGAGGGGAGACAGAAATGTCCGCTGACACTGTTGACGCGACCACCGAGGCCTTCGCAAACACGCGCCCGAGCCGAGCGGCAGACCTTTCGGACTACGCGCCGATCCCACATGCAGCGTTGGGGCCAGCGCTCAACGAGCAGGGCTACTACGTGAAGCGTGTGGAGCGGAACCTTTACTGGGTCACCGACGGCACCTACCAAGCAGCATTCCTGACGACGCCGGACGGCGTTGTTCTGCTCGACGCGCCGCCCACCATCGGTCACAACATCCAGCGAGCCGTGAACGAGATCGCCTCCGCGAACGGCGTAACTAATGAGGTCACCCACCTCATCTACTCGCACCATCATGCCGATCACGCTGGCGCGTCCTCACTGTTCGGTAAGAACGTCGCACGATCGGGCACGAGGAGACCCGGAAGCTCCTGCTTCGTGATGACGACCCGACCAGGCCGCCGCCCGAAGAGACGTTCCAGGATCGCCGCACGTTGGAGATCGGGGGCGAGCGGATCGAGCTGGTGTGGCACGGCTACAGCCACTCGCCGGACAACGTCTTCATTCACCTGCCCGACCACGAAACGCTGATGCTGATCGACATCGTCAACCCGGGTTGGGCCCCCGTGTACCAAAGCAACCTCACCGAAGACGTCCCGGGGTAAGCCGTATGACAGGGCGGGGGCTGTTGGACGCTTTGGTCTCGAGCGCTTCGTGGGACGCCAACCGACTCCAACATTCCCTTGATCATGTCCCGGTGCCATGATGGGCACGCATGCATCCAACTCGGCCACCGCATGTCGATACGAGGTCACGGAGGGTGCAACTGGTCGGCCGTGTACGTGAGCGCGAGCTGCTAGACCGGCTGCTCGCAACGGCTCTCAGCGGGCGAGGCGGGTCACTGGTGCTCCTCGGTGAGCCTGGGATCGGCAAGACAGCGTTGCTCGACTACGCGGCGCAGGCGGGTGAAGAATTCCAGGTCGTCCGTACAGCCGGAATTGAGGGCGAAATGGACTTTCCCTATTCCGGACTTCACCGGCTCTGCAAGCCCAGTCTGGCCTTCCTGGAGCATCTGCCGCTCCCCCAGAGGGAGGCCCTTGCCGTCTCTTTGGGGCTGAGCGTCGGCCAAGCACCGGAGCTCTTCTTGGTCGCGCTGGCGGTCCTTGGCCTTTTGTCCGAGGCGGCGAATGAATGGCCAGTCCTGTGCATCATCGATGACGCACAGTGGCTCGACCGCGAATCGGCGCGAGCGCTTGCCTTCATCGCTCGGCGCCTCTTGGCGGAGAGGATCGCCCTCGTGTTCGCGATGCGCGAACCAGGCAACTTGCTCGCCGGGCTACCCGAGCTTCACCTCGGACCCTGGGTAATCGTGACGCCCGAGCCCTCTTGGAGTCGGCCCTACCGGCTCGCCTCGATGACACCGTCCTGGAGAGGATCGTGGTTGAGACGCGTGGGAACCCGCTCGCGTTGCTGGAATTGCCGAAGAGCCTAACTCCCGCGCAGCTAGCGGGCGGATTCGGGCCGCCCGCAGCGGTTCCCCTTTCGACCGCAATCGAGGACAGCTTCACGCGGCGCCTAGCCGCCCTTCCATATGACGCCCGTCGCTTGCTGACGCTCGCGGCGGCCGATCCGGTCGGCGATCCAGCTCTGGTGTGGAGGGCAGCAGAACGACTCCGAATCCCGGAGTCAGCCGCCGAAGTGGTTGAGTCGAAGGACTTGTTGGTTCTCAGCCCGCAGGTGGTGTTTCCTCACCCGCTGGCGCGCTCGGCCGCGTATCGCTCAGCCAGTCCCAACGAGCGGCGGGAGGCTCATAGAGCTCTGGCTCAGGCGACCGATGCGAAAGTAGATCCCGATCGCCGCGCCTGGCATCGGGCGCAGGCGGCATGGAAGCCGGATGAGGATGTTGCAGCCGAGCTCGAGGAGTCAGCAACCCGAGCGCAAGCGCGCGGTGGGTTCGCAGCGGCAGCGGCCTTTTTGGAGCGAGCGACGGCCTTGACTCCTGTGAAGGCGCGACAGTCCCGGCGCGCGCTCGCGGCGGCACAGGCGAAGTTACATTCCGGAGCGCTCGATGATGCGTTGCGATTAGTCGCCATAGCCGAAGCGGGAAGCCTCGGTAATCTCGAACTCGCAAAGGCCGCGTTACTACGCGGCCAAGTTTCATTCCTGCAGACGCGCAGCAGCGAGGCCACAGCACTGCTGCTTGGCGCCGCCGAACGGCTGCGTAATGTCGATCCCGAGTTGGCACGCTCGACATACTTGGAGGCGCTGACGTCGGCCATATTCGCGGGGTCGACGGCCCGACCCGGCGCCAGCGCGCGCGACGTAGCAGAGGATGCGAAGGCGGCACCCCAATCACCGAAGCCACGCGTCCCGGACCTGCTTCTCGATGGTCTAGTTGCACTTCTCGGTGACAGTTATGGTGCTTCTGTGCCGATCCTCCGTCAGGCGCAGCGCGAACTCCGCGCCGAGACGTCGAAGACCGAGCACCTTCGTTGGATGTGGGGAGCAACCGTCTCGACACTTCTGCTGTGGGACGACGAAGGTTGGGAGAGTTTCGCGGACCTACACCTTGAGCTGGTCCGCGAGACCGGAGCGCTGAGCGACCTGGCGATAGCCCTCAGTCACCGCGGGCAGATGCATGTCTTCGCGGGCGAGCTGACGTCGGCCGCATCGCTCCAAGATGCCATTGAAGAGGCAACGGAGCTGACGGGCAGCCCCCTGGCTCCGTACCATGGAGCGGCGCTGATGGCCATGCGCGGCCGCGAAGTTGAAGCTAGGAAGTTCATAAGTGCAGCTCGCGCCGAAGTGATCAGGCGAGGCGAGGGGGCAGGCCTTTCCTTCATGGATTGGGCCGAGTCGGTGATGTTCAACGGGCTTGGACGCTACGCGGATGCGCTGGAGGCAGCGCGACGGGTAGTCGACCATTCGGAACTTGTCGAGCTGAACTGGGCCATGCCTGAACTAATTGAAGCAGCCTTACGGGTCGGGGACCTTGACCTTGCGGTCGAAACCGATCGGCGTCTATCCGAGAGGACCAGGGCGAGCGGGACGGATTGGGCTCTGGGAATTGCCGCCCGGTCGCACGCATTGCTATCTGAGGGCAGGCGCGCCGATGAACTGTATTCAGAATCCCTTGAGCGATTGGGGCGCACTCGACTCGCTGTCGACCTAGCACGCGCCCACCTTCTCTACGGCGAATGGCTCAGGCGGGAGCAGCGACAGCGTGACGCGCGTGAACATTTGAGAGTCGCCCACCAGCTCTTCTCGGAATTCGGAATGGAAGCATTCGCGCAACGCTCAGAGAACGAGCTCAATGCGACCGGGGAAAGGGCGCGCCGGCGAACCGTTGACACTCGATACGACCTGACCCCCCAGGAACGACGGATCACGCAGCTTGCTGCGAACGGTTCGACCAACAAGGAGATCGCCGCCGAGCTTTACATCAGTGCCGCGACGGTCGAGTACCACCTCCACAAGGTCTTTCGCAAGCTCGGTGTTATGTCCAGGACCCAGCTCGCCCGGAAGTGGATCGAGTCGGGTGCGGGATCGCGGGCTCCCGGGCAGCCTTAACGCATGTTGGCCCCCTGCTTCGACCTCAACCTGCAGTGAGGCGGTCGCCCATTTGCCTTGTGAACTGGTTCAGGTCGAAATAGTCCCGCCAAGCTCTGATCTTGCCGTCGACGACCTCGAATGTCCCCATGACCGGCAACCCGAACGACTCGTCGGACAGCTTGAAGACGTCCACCCGCTCGGTCATCACAACCGGACCATCGCTCGCGATATTGACCACCTGGAAGTCGATACCCTCGACGCCTGGGGGGCCAGGGCGGATGAACGAGTCGATATATTCTGCGATGTTCTCTCTGCCGACGACGGGCTCTGCCGGAATGTTGTGGTAGACGGCGTCGTCGCTGAAGAATGCCGCCAAGTCATCGGTTGCGACGTTGTCGGACCAAGCGGCGCAGAACCTGCGTACAACCTCTCGCGGGCTCTCCATCTGGTTCCTCCTCCGGTCGGGCTTCGGTCCTTCGGTCATGGGGTCTCATCCATTTCATTGCTGTTGGACACGAGAATCCCCTTTAGTTGCGGTAGCTGCCACCTCGAAATTCGTCGACGATGCCGAGGTGGGAAGGCTGCCAGCCGAGTTCGTTGCGGGCCCGATCGGCGGTGACTCCCTGGTCGAGCAGCAGGACCTCGGCAAAGTATTCGCCTAGCCGGGCACGCGCCTCGTCGTCTGATCCGGGGACTGCCCCAGGCGCGCCCACCGCAAGGGCGACTGCCTCAGTCACTTCCGCGACGGTCGGGCTGAGGTCGTTCGCGATCACGTAGTAGCCCCTGGCCCGGTCGTCTTCGAGCGCCCGGCGGAAGGCGTCGGCCAGGTCGGCGACATGGACCGTTGACCAGTGCTGCTGGCCGGTCCCGATCATGATGAGGTTGCCGTCGCTGTCCCGCGGGGAACCGAGCAGGACACCGGGGACCCCGCCGCCGGCGTCGCCGTACGCGGTGGCCGATACGATCACAATTCCGCGCATCCCGGCGGCGTCGAGCAGGCGCTTAGCGACCGCAGGCCTCCAGGCCACCAACGCGGGTGGGTTCAACGGGGACTCCTCGGTGATCGAGAGGTTCGACCCGAAGATCCACGCCCCGCTTATCTGGGCGTAGGGCTTGCCCGCAGCAGCGTAGGCGTCGATCGCAGCGTCGAGCACTGCCGACTCGAGGTCGGCGCTGGTGGCGTCGCCCGGGCTGGCGGTGTTGACCGCGCCGTCGGTATCGCTGAACACCTTGACCACCGCAGCCCGGTCGTAGAGATCGACGACGATTGGCGTGGCCCCTCGAGGCGCGACAGCTCCTGCTTCCGTGTCATCGCGGACGAGAGCGGTCACCTCGTGTCCGTGGGACACGAGGTCGGACAGGATGTGGGATCCGACGAATCCAGTAGCTCCGGTGAGGGCAATTCTCATTTGGCTTTACCTCCATTTGTGTGGTCCGGTTTTCTTTCGGTCGTGCGTTCTCGGGAAGGGGGTCGGTACCCTCGCCGTGCTCCGACGCGAACAGGTAGTTCAGTGCAAGGCTCCGGCACGGCCTCCACCGGTCGGCGATCTGGAAGATAAGGGTGGTGCTGGTTCCGGCCATCGTGTTCCTTTCGGTTAACGGCGGACCCGTGAGCCGTATCCCAAATCGAGGCGCATGGACTCCATGACCTTGAACGCGGCGCTGGCGGTGCAGACATCGACCGCCGCCAGCACGCCGGTGTATTTCTCGACGACCGGCGCCGCGGCGCTGGCGCTGACGGCTTCGTGGTATGCCTTCATCGCAGCCCAGGTGTTAGGTCCGTATTTCTGGAAGTACAGGGTCGGATCGACGGTGTCGAGCGCGATCGTTACGCCGGCCGCGATATCCGCCATGTACTGCCGGTGGAGCATCACGTCCTCCCGGGTCCCGAGCCGTCCAGAGTGGCCACCGATGAAGTGCTTCCACGGATACGCCAGGGCATTGGAGGGGGCCTCGAGGTACCCGGGGATGTCCCCGAAGCCGGAGATGCCCACGGGCGCCCAGCCCGAGTTGACTACGTCGACGAGCATGAGGGCGTCGTGGTCGGGCAGGTGGATGTAGATGTTGTCGGGAGAGTGGTTCGACCCGTACCACGCGAGGTCGATCCGCTCACCGCCGATGTCAAGAGTGAGGTGGGACTGAAATGTCTCATCCGGTGGCGGCCTCGCCGGGTCGTCGTCGCGCAGCAGGAGTCGCCTCGTCTCCTCATGCCCGATCCGTACGACGTTCCTGCCGAACAGGAACGACGCACCGGCGTGGTCAGCATGATGATGCGAATAGATCAGGTGGGTCACGCGGTTGCTGACCCCGCTGGCGCCTGCGATCTCATCCACCGCCCTCTGCAGGTTGTGGCCGATGCTCGGGGGTGCGTCGAGCAGAACGACACCATCCGGGGTGGCCAAGAAGCCAGACTGGTAGACGCCGTCGGTGACCCAATAGAGGTTCCGCTCGACTTGTCCTACGAAGTAACCGTGGTCGTTCACCGCCGGGCCCAGCGCCGACCGAGGGACTGGAGCGTATTCCCGCAACGTCTCAGCGGGCGTGGGTCCAAGTCCTCCTGACGCTGACGGGGTGATCGACGCCGTTGTCTCCATGTGTTCCTCGCGACTTCCATTGCTTCCACGGGGAATCCTGCGCCGGCCCTGCCGCGGTCGAATCCACAATTTCCTTAGTCAGACCTCAGCCGCAACCATGAGGTCCCGAGATTGCGGTCAGATTGTCCGGTTCTCGGAGCTGAGCATCCAAGCCTGCTTTTCGAGTTGGTCGATGATGGTGTGGAGCAGGTCGGATGTGGAGGGGTCTTCGGCGTCGACTTGGTCGTGAACCCGGCGGATGGTTCCGGCTGCGTTTCGCAGGGCGGTGGTCATCAGGTCGACGGCCTGGGAGGTTGCGATCTCCCCTGAGGGCAGGGGACTCAGGCTGGCGGTCGCGGCCACGATGGGGGCTCGCCCGTCGGGGGTGGCCCCTAGGGCTCGCATGCGCTCGGCGATGGTGTCGCTCGCGTCGCGGGCGAGGTCGACGATCTCGTCGAGCTGGAGGTGGAGGTCCCTGAAGTTGGGGCCGACCAGGTTCCAGTGGGCCTGCTTGCCCTGGAGGTGCAAAGCAATGAGGTCCACTAGAACCTGTTGGAGGTTGCCTGCGAGTTCCTCGCTGGCGGCGAAACCTGTGGTCATATTCCTGGGGGTATCGGTGATGGCTGTCATTTGGGTTCTCCTGCTATTTCGGTTGTGATTACGAAAGGGTGTTGAGGGAGTGGACCGAACTCTCGATTGCTGATTGGCCGAGGATGGTGGCGGCGACAGCGGAGAAGTCGAGCTGTCCGGCTCCTTGGCTCATCGCCGTTTGCATCCAGTGGCTGACTGCGGTGGCTTCTGCGAGTGAGAGCCCGGCTGTTTGGGCGGCCTCTTCGACCAGGCCCATGTCTTTGGTGGCCAGCTCGAGTTTGAAGCTTGCGGGATAGCTGCCTGCTTGCACGTTGGCGCGTTTGGCGTTGACGATTCCGCCTATGGGTGATTCGGACAGGACGTCCATGACGGCGTCCTGGTCGAGATCCAGCGCCTTGGCGAGGGCGAGGGCTTCACCGAAGGTGACCATGGCGGCTACGAGTGCCAGGTTGACGACCAGTTTCATCGCGGCTCCCGAGCCTGGTCCGCCGGCGTGTCGGACGTCGCCCAACGGCTGGAGTAGCGACTCGACCCGGCCGTACAGGTCGTCGTCGGAGCCGACGAATATGTGCAGTCGCCCGTTGGTCGCTTCGGGCACGCTTCCTCTGACAGGGGCGTCCACCTTGGCGACCTCGGCGGGTAGACGGGCGGCGGCTGTGGCGAACTCGGCGGGCCCGACGGTGGACATGTCGATCCATGTCTGGCCGGCCGTGATGGCCGAGGCAACTCCGTTCGGACCGAAGAGGACGTCTTCGAGGGCCTGGGGGTTGGCCAGCATGGTGATGAGGAACTCGGCTCCGACCGCGGCCTCACCTGGCGAAGCCGCAGCGTTGGCGACTTGGGCGAAGGGGTCGGTGTGGGAGGGGGTGCGGTCCCAGACGGTGAGGTCGTTGCCGGCGTCGATTAGCCGGCGGGCCATCGCGCTGCCCATCATGCCGAGTCCGAGAAATGCGATTTTTGACATTGTCAGCCTCCTTTGCGCTGATCGTTTGACACGGTTGTGCTTCACATGCCTTCGGGGGAGGGGCCGGCCACCCGCACCGAGTCGGCAAGGATGAGATCTATGTCGCTGCGATCCGAGTCGGACAGCTGGATCTCCGAGGCTGGGGTCAGGCCCTCGAGCTGTAACGGACGACGTGCCCCGACGATGGCGACGTCTACGGCCGGGTTCGAGATGGTCCAGGCCACTGCCAGTTGCGCCAAGGGGATCCCGCGGGACTGAGCGAACTCTCTTAGCCGCTCCACCACTCGCAGGTTGGTTTCGAAACGTTCACCGTTGAAATCGGGGCTGTGGTTTCGCCAGTCGTCGGCTGGGAATGTCGTCTCAGGGGTCATGCGCCCGGCGAGCATCCCGTGGGCGAGCGGCCCGTAGACGAGCACGCCGATCCCGTGCTCGGCGGTGTAGGGGAGGATTTCGTCCTCGATGTCACGGTGGAACATGTGATACGGGGGCTGCAGCGTTTCGACCCTCCCGTGCGAGGCCAGCTCGGCCATCTGCTTGGGGTCATAGTTCGACACACCGACGTGGCGAATTTTTCCTTCACCTACCAGCTTCTCGAGGGCCCCTGCGGTCTCCTCGGGTGGGGTGCGCAGGTCCGGCCAGTGGAGCTGGTAGAGGTCGATGTACTCGATGCGCAGGTTCCGAAGGCTGGACTCGACGCCAGCTCGCAGCCATCCGGCGCTGTTGTCGCGCAACAGGTTCTCGCCATCCATGCGCAGACCGCCTTTGGTGGCCACCACCACCTGGTCGCGGCGGGTGACCTTCCACAGCGTGTCGCCGAGCAGCCGCTCGGAGATGCCGAACCCGTACGCCTGGGCCGTGTCGAACAAGGTGACGCCAAGCTCCACGGCCCTTCGGATCGTGGCCTTGGCCTCTTCTTCGTCGAAGGAGCCCCAGTCCCCGCCGTAGGCCCAAGTTCCGAGGGCCAGCTCGGAGACCTCCAGCCCGGTCTTTCCCAACTGAACGTATCTCATGACATATCTCCTTTGCTTCGTGTCCTGCTAGTGAGCGGGTGTCTTCGCGGCCGCCGCTTCGGGGGCGACAGTCCTCGCCTGTAACGCCATAGCGCCGACCATCAGCAGCAGTCCAACGGCGATGGCCAGCGTCAGCGCGGTTTCGGAGTGGATCACCAAGAGCGCGCCGATGGCTGCGCCGGCGAGCATGGCGGCCACCGACAACAGCCTCCTGAAAATCGTCGGTGTTGCCCCCGCCCGGACGTCCGAGGCGATCCCGGTGAGCGTCATCGTCAGGACCGTGGTGGTCAGATCAGGAACAGCGAGGCTGCGGGCTGTGGTGTTCTGAACTCCCATGGCGAGGGCGAGCAGACCGGCCACAGCGTCCCGTGCTCCCGAGGGGAGCGGTATCGCTACTGCCGCGACGACGATCGTGGCGGTCCCCACCAGTACAAGTTCTGTGCCTGCGGTGATAGCGAGGAGCCGGGTGCGGCTGGAACCGAGACGACGGGTGAGCGGGCCTCCCGCTCCGGCACCGGCCAGGAACCCTGCGAGCGCGATGAGCGATGCGGTCAGGGAGAAGCCGGGAGCACTAGCCACGGCGAAGCCGATGAAGACGATGTTGCCGGTCATGTTGGCCACGAACACCCGGCCCAGTTCGAGGATGCTGACGGCGTCGACCAGCCCGGTCACCACGGTCAATGCCAACAGCAAGGCTGGGAGTCGCCCGTCGCGGGGATCGGCTGTGAACTGGCGAACCGTGTTGCGGATGAGGCTCCGATGTGTCTGCACGGTGCACCTCCTTGCTTCCATCCTCCGCCCGGCGGATTCATAAATCCAATAGCAATATGTGATCTCTTTCAGCAGTAGGCTTGCTGAATGGAGCTTCGTCAGCTCGAGGCATTCGTGGCTGTAGCTGAGGAACGCAACTTCACCCGGGCCGCCGCCCGCCTCCACGTGGCGCAATCCGGCTTGTCCGCCACCATCCGGTCTCTCGAGCGGGAACTGCACGCACCGCTGTTTCTGCGCACCACCCGCCAAGTCGAACTCACCCCGGCCGGGGGCGTTCTCGTAGTCGAGGCCCGGAGGACCCTCGCCGCGGCTCGCGCAGCGGTTGAAGCGGTTGCAGCGGTTGAAGGCGTACAACATGGAACGCTGAGCCTGGGGATCATGCAGGCCAGCTCGTTCATCGACCTGGCCGGGTTGCTGATCCGCTTCCGCGACGAATATCCCGGTATCGAGCTCCGATTGCAGCAGTCCGGCGCCACGGAGCTCGCCCGGTTGCTCCGAGAACACGCCGCGGATCTGATCTTGACCATCGGTTCCGACGAGGCCGACCCGGAGGTGCTGTCCAAACCTCTCGTCCGATCCCCAGTGATCATCGCCTGCCGCGCCGACCACTCCTTCGCGTCCAAGAAGACGATCGAACTGAAACAGCTCGCCGGCCAACCTCTCGTGGGTTTCCCCCAGGGGTGGGGGGTCAGAGACCTCACCGACCACGCAATGCAATCCGAAGGAGTGCAACCCTCCTATGCGTTCGAGGTCAACGACACCGCCACGATGCTCGACCTCGTCCAAGCCGGCTGCGGGGTCGGTGTCCTGCCCGAAGTCATGGCCGCTCTTCGCCCCGAGCTGTGCAGCGTGTCCATCAAAGGGCGTCAGCGGACCTGGACCATCGCCGCACAAGTGCTCGCACCTGCGCCACCCAACCCGGCTGCCAGAGCATTGTGGACCATGCTGGACTCCTTGTAAGCGCCCCGGGTTCACACTCGGCCCCAGCGACGACGGTCACGCCACGTCATCAGCCGTAGCGATTGTTCTGATTAGGAGGTCCTTGACTCCAGCGAGCTCGAATACCGCTGTGACCCGAGGTCGCGCGTTGATCACCTGTGCGGTCCCTCCTGCCGATCGAGCGCGGCGAATTGAACCGACCAGAGCGCTCAAGCCTGCGGCATCAATGCCTTCGACGCGCGACAGATCGATGGTCAGGTCAAGCTCCTGGCAAATCGCGTCATGGACCAGGTGTCGAAGAGACACGGCTGACGTCCAGGTGAAGTCTCCAAACGGGCGCAGCTTCACCCGACCATCGGTGCAAGTTTGGATCTCGATCATCGATAGCTCCTTTTGAGATTGCTGGCCGATCAAGGCCGTGCGCTTCGTCGCCTGGTGCCCGTGCGTGACGGTTGGGCTGCCCGGCATACGGCGTCAGTGCGGTTGGACCACCGCTTCGGCGGCCTGAGATATGAGGTTCGCAACCGCAGCAGGTTGGGATACGTAGATGGCGTGGCTTCCGGGGACCTCGACTGTCGTCGAGCCGGCTCGTTCGGCCATGGCCCGCTGGGCGGGGGGCGGGATCATCCGGTCGTCGGTAGCCACGAGGTACCAGCTGGGCTTGACCCGCCAGGCGGGCTCGGTTACGTCGCCGTCGAGGGCCTTAACTCCCCAGGGCACCTGGGAGTCGGCCATGAAGGCGGCCTGGCTGGCCGGCAGGTCCGCCGCGAAGGAAGCGGCGAACTTGTCGCGGTCGAGGAACAGAAATCCCTCGACCGGGGGGAGGATCGGGGGGACCGGGGCGCCAGGGGGCGGGTCCGCGATGAGGGTGCTGACCAATTCGCCCTTGTCGGGTGCGAAGGCGGCGATATACACCAGGGCGCTGACCTGGTCGTGGGTTCCGGCCTGGGTGATGACGACACCGCCGTAGGAGTGGCCGACGAGCACGACCGGGCCGTCGAGCTGCTCGAGCACGAGGATCGTGGCTCCCACGTCATCAGCGAGCGAAGTGGTGGGGTTCTGCACGACGCGGACGTCGTAGCCTTGCTGGGTGAGCTGGTCGTAGACGCCTTGCCATCCTGAGCCGTCGACGAAACCGCCGTGGACCAAGACGATCGGTGGTTTGTTGTTCATTTGTCTCTCCTCGTGGCAGAGGTGATTGGGTCACACTGACCGTAAGAGGGGAGGCTGGTTGATCGAGTCCCGCGCGGCGCGTAGTCCGCTGGCTCCTGCCGATCAAACGATTCGAGCCTTCCCGCACCTGAACTGCCTTGGCTAGTGTCCGTTTCATGCCCATGGCGAGGCCCGGACATGCCATCTGAGCTTTTGGGAAGAGCCCGGGAGCGGGCGATGGTTGAAGGTCTGGTGGAGCAAGCCCGACAGGGTCTGAGCAGTGTCATGGTCATCCGTGGAGAGGCCGGCATCGGCAAGACCGCCCTGATTGAGCACACACTCAGCTCGGCCCGAGGTTCAGCTCATGCTCGGGTCATGGGATTCGAAGCAGAGATTGAACTTGGCTTTGCCGGGCTCCACCGGCTGTTGGCACCATGGTCATCGGCGATGGTCGACCTGCCCGAGCCCCAGCGGTCCGCGCTAGCGGCGGCGTTCGGCGAGATCAGTGACACCGTTCCTGATCGGTTCCTCGTCGGTCTGGCCGCCCTGACGCTTCTCGCCGCCGCTGCGTCCAGCGACCGGCCTCTTCTTTGTGTCGTCGACGACGCGCAATGGTTGGACCAAGCGTCTCTTGAGGTGCTGGCCTTCGTGGGTCGCAGGCTGTACGCCGAGAGTGTTGTTTTGATATTTGGAGTGCGCGACGTGCTCCCCCCACCCACTGTGCTTGCCGGCTTCCCCGAGCTGCACCTGTCCGGGCTGGATGAGACCGTCGCTGCACAGTTGCTCGCTGCCCTGGGTGCCTCGATGCTGGACGATCGGGCAGTGAAGCGGATTGTCGAGGAGACCAACGGCAATCCACTTGCCATTGTCGAGCTGGTGAAGGCGATGGCTCCTGAACAGCTTGCCATCGGCGGGTTCTTCCCTGACGTCCTCCCGATTGACCATCAGCTTGAGAGGCAATTCCTACGGCAGGTTATGTCCCTTCCGACGGGTTCAAAGAGGCTTCTGTTGTTAGCGGCCGCGGATGGGACGGGCGATTCAGCACTGCTGTGGCGAGCGGCCAAGTCGCTTGGCCTCACCGTCGATGACGCCGCCGCGGCGGAGGCGGCGAACCTCTTGCGGCTACGGCCGAGCGTTGCATTTCGACATCCTCTTATTCGCTCCTCTGTGTATGGCGCAGCTACTCCAGCGGAGCGACGCCAATCTCACGCAGCTCTGGCCGAGGCCACTGACGCGCGTCGCGATCCTGACCGAAAGACTTGGCATCGCGCCGCCGCAACCGTCGAGCCCGACGAGCACGTCGCGTCGGAACTCGAGCAGTCCGCCATCCGAGCCCGGAGCAACGGAAGCTACGCGGCGGAAACGCGCTTCTTGAGTTTCGCGGCCGATCTCAGCCCCGACGATGCGGAACGAGGTCGGCGTCGCCTCGCCGCCGCAGAAGCAGCGCTCAAGGCGGGTGGCAGACAGCAAGCGCGAAGCCTGTTGTCAGAGGCGATGCCAGAGTTGATCGGGACGATACTGCAGGCGCAGGCTCTGCGCCTCGACGCCGCATTGCAGGCCGAAGCCGTCCCTGGCGAGGTGCCGGCCATCTTGCTCAAGGCGGCGCGAGCACTACGGCCCCTCGACGAGCAACTTACGAGAGAGACACTGCTCGAGGCGCTCGCCGCGACGCTTATCTCATCGCAGCTGACCCAAGGGACCGACCAGTTCGAGATCGCGACCGAGGCTATGACAGCGGTCGCTGGACATCACGACAGAACCATCACCGACCTGATGCTCGAAACCTTCGGCACCCGGATGACCGCCGGGTTCGAAACGAGTGTTCCCCTGCTGCGAGAATCGATTGAAGCCTTGCTGAAACACGATCTGTCAGCCTCAGGTCTGCTGCGTTGGTCGGTGTTAGGGACCAATCTCGCGTGTGATCTGTGGGATATCGACGGGTTGCGCGACCTCCAGCAGCACATGGAGCGGGTCGATCGCGAACGAGGCGATCTCAATCATCTCCGGGCGACTCTCGGTGGTAGCGCCCAGTACGAGATGTGGGCTGGAAACCTCGCCCTCGCCGAGGCTCTCCACGACGAAGCGTCCCGGATCGCGATCGCGCTGGGCGAGTTCCCCGAAGGTGACGTCCTGAACGTGAGCGTCTACGCCTGGCTGGGCAGGGAGGAGCGCACACGCGAGATAGCAGCCTTGGCCACCAGCGAGTTCTTCGAGGCCATCGGCGCCGGCGTAGTAGTTAACCTCGCGTTGGCGGGGCTGGCTACCCTCGAGATAAGTCTCGGTCGCTATCGTCAGGCGGTGGTGCCAGCCAAGCGCCTCTTCGACGACGATCAGCTTCCCTTCGGCAACAACATACTTCCATTGTTGGTCGAGGCATCCGCGCGCTGCGGTGAAGACAGACTTGCCGCCGAGGCTCTATCCCGGCTCGCCAGCAGGGCAGAGGCATCGGGGACTCTATGGGGCCTGGGCCTGCTCTCTCGTTGCCGAGCCCTGATCAGCGAAGGGGCAGAGGCCGAGGCCCACTACCGAGACGCCATCGCCAAACTTGAACAGACGCCGGCGGCAACTGATATCGCGTGGGCGCACCTGGTTTTCGGTGAGTGGCTGCGCCGACAAAACCGACGAGTCGAAGCCCGCGAGTCGCTCCGCGTGGCCTTAAACATGTTCAGCTCGATGGGAGCCAAGACCTTCGCTCAGCGAGCGACGATCGAACTGCGAGCAACCGGCGAGCACGCCCGGAAGCGGTCACCGGAGGCACGCGACAGCCTTACCCCTCAAGAGGAGCAGATCGCACACATGGCCGCGCGGCACGCCACCAACGCCGAAATCGCTGCGCAGCTATTCATCAGCGCTAACACCGTCGACTACCACCTCCGCAAAGTGTTCAGAAAGCTCAACGTGAACTCAAGACGGGAGTTGACCTCGATGCACAAATCCGGCTAGTGCCTTGGGGCGCTTAGCCACGGCGGCGTTTCGCCGCTCGGGGGCGCCCCGCTGGCTGGTCTGTAGCGGCGCCGGCCGGAGCCTGGGGTCGGAGGATCGACACGATCGGGCCTTCGACAAGGCTCTGACCAGCGAGAATGAAGGCCCCTGACGTTTGCCCGAGCGAGCACCGTACGCTTCTGCGTTAGCTGCGAGGAGGAGGGACACGAATATGAGCTCTGGGTGCACCCATCTCGATTACTGGTGCTATGTCGACGAGCTGGCGTTGGAGCTCGAAGGGGCCCCGCCGGCGCCGTCGCATCCCTGAGGATCCTGGTGTCCGATTTCGCCTCGCCGTCGTCGATGTTCGATTACGACTCGCGCCCGGTCACGCCACAGGTGGTGCTGGTCGGCGGCCGAGCGTCGCCCGACGGGTACGCCATCCGGGACTTCTTGAGCCGGAACGGATACCCGTACGAGTGGGTCGATGTGGACGATCAGCAGCGAGTCAGCGCGCTGTTCGGGTCCGACGATGTGGATCGATCTCGGCTGCCGGTATGCGTACTGCCGGACGGTACCCGGCTTGCGCCGGCGAGGATCGAGCAGGTGGCGGCCGGGTTGGGGATGGTGTCGGCGCCGTCGTTGTCCGAGTACGACGTCACAATCGTGGGTGCGGGACCTGCTGGCCTGGCTGCCTCGGTGTATGGCGCTTCTGAGGGGCTCCGGACCGTGGTGGTCGAGGCCGTGGCGCCCGGCGGTCAGGCCGGTACGACGTCGATGATCGAGAACTACCTGGGCTTTCCGCAGGGGATTTCCGGTAACGAGCTGGCGACCAGAGCGGCCGCGCAGGCCCGCCGTTTTGGGACGGAGATTCTCCTGGCCCGCCGGCTGGTCGACCTCTCGACGGACGGACCGGGATATTCGGTGTGTTTGTCGGATGGATCCACCGTGCGGACCAGGGCGGTGATTCTGGCCAGCGGCGTTGACTGGCGGAGAATTGAGGTCCCCGGGGTCGAGGACCTCCTCGGCGCGGGTGTGTATTACGGGGCCGGACCGAGCGAAGCGCTTTCTTGCCGGGGCTGTCGGGTGGCGGTCGTCGGAGGGGGGAACTCAGCAGGACAGGCTGTGGCGCGGTTCTCGCGCTACGCGTCCCGGGTCACGCTGTTGGTGAGGGGTGACACGCTTGCCGCGTCGATGTCCCAGTATCTGATCGACAGTGTGACCAACCTCGCCAACGTAGACGTCCGCACCTCCACCCGGATCGTCGGCGTCGAGGCCGACGGGCACCTGCATGGTTTGGTCCTCTCCACAGGTGAAGAGGGAGAGCAGGAACGCTTGCCGGTGGACTCGTTGTTCGTCTGCATCGGCGGTGTTCCCCGCACGCAGGGTGCGGGGAAGGTCGGCCTGGCGACCGATGCTTCGGGCTATATCCGCACCGGTAACGATCTGGCGGCGGTGCCCGGCTCGCTTGACGACTGGCCGTTGCCGCGCCAGCCCCTGCCGCTTGAAACGAACCTGCCGGGTCTGTTCGCCGCCGGCGACGTGCGTAGCGGTTCGATCAAGCGTTGCGCAGCCGCGATAGGCGAGGGATCAATGGCTCTCGCGCTGGTTCACCGGCGGCTAGCGGAACTGGGCGGCGAATGAAGCTGAGCGAAGAGGTCACAGCCGAGTTCTCCGAGCTCGCCTCCGACGGCCGGATCCAAGCCGCCGCAACGGCGCTCGAGCAAAACGGGATACAGACCCAGATCGTCGACTCAGGCGAAGAGGCCCGGGAGGCGGTTCGTTCGCTTCTGGTCGACGGCGCGGAGGTATACAACAACACGTCGCAGACACTCGAAGCGATCGGCGTGGCAGACGACATCGAACGGTCCGGTCGATACCAACCGTTGAGGCTGCGCCTGTACCAGATGGACCGCGAAATGCAGAAACGTGAGATGCGCAACCTCGCCGCGTCCCCTGATTACGTGGTGGGTAGCGCCCACGCACTCACGGAGGACGGTTTGCTTCTGTTCGCGTCTGCGTCGGGGAGCCAGCTCGGCCCGATCGTATCGGGGGCAGGACGGGTGATCCTGGTGATCGGCGGCCAGAAGATCGTCCCTGACGTCGCTACTGGGATGCGACGTTTGTACGAGTACTGCTTTCCACTCGAGGACCAGCGTGCCCGGCTCGCTTACGGGGTTCCCAGCGGCGTCAACAACATCCTGATCATCAACCGGGTGGTCGGTCCCGGCCGGATCACGGTCATTCTGGTGAAAGAACGGCTCGGTTTCTGATGGTGCAGCCGATCGACGATCACGTCGACCATGTGCGTGGGGCGCCTGGGGGAAAGGTGATCCTGGTGTATGGCGATTTCGAGTGCCCCTACACCCGCCAGGCATACAGGGAGATTCAGTCCGTCGAGGACAAGATGCGGGACCGAGTGCGCTTCGCGTTCCGGCACTTCCCGCTCACCGAGATCCATCCCCACGCCATGGCCGCGTCGAAAGCCGCTGAAGCTGCAGCCGCACAGGGCCGCTACTGGGAGATGCACGACATGCTCTTCCACCGGCAGAAGGCGCTCGAAGACGGGGACCTGCGCAGTTACGCAAAGGACCTGGGTCTCGACCTCGACGCGTTCGATGGCGACCGAAACAGCGATGCGGTCGCCAAACGGATCCAGCGCGACGTCGACAGCGGGGACGACACCGGCGAGGTGTTCGGCACTCCGACCCTGTTCATCGAGGGCAAGGTTCACAGGGCGTCATATGACGCCGCCACCATCATCGAGGCTCTGGGGACTTAGCTCCGAGGAGCCTCTGGTGGTTCGAACTGAACCAGATCAACATCAAGGAGCGGAGCATAAGGAGGTACTGAGATGCCGACCTATTGGATGGTGTACGGCGACGAGAGCCAGGTGGTCGGCGAGACCTACCACGATGTCGATTCATGACATCTGCCGACCTACCAACGGCGCCGGCAACCCGGCTCGGCAAATGCGTTGCCGAGGGTCCCGGCGCAAAGGGCGAACGAGACGCGGCTGAGCCCCAAGTCACCAGACGTCGACATCAGCACATAGGCGGGAAAGACTGGCTAAGGGACGTCATCCTCGGCGGGCAGGATGGCCTGGTCAACATCCTCGGGATAATCCTGGGAGTGGTGGCTGGCGGTGGTAGCAAGACCGTCCTCTTGTCGGCCGGCTTCGCAGCGGCCATAACCGAGTCGATTTCGATGGGAGCAGTCGGCTACACGTCGACCGTTGCCGACCGGGACTACTACACAGCGCAACGAGCGATCGAGGAATCGGCGCTGAGCGATGATCACGACATGGAATGCCTCGAGATCACCAACCTCTATCGCAGCAAGGGGTTCTCCGGTGAGCTACTCGATCAGGTCGTGTCGACGATCACCGCCAACCGAGAGAAGTGGCTCGGCACGATCATGGAGGAAGAGCGCCACCTCCAACCTGTCGAAACCAGGGACATCATCCGCAGCTCCGTGGTCATCACCATCGCGACCCTCATAGGGCACCTGATCCCCCTCTTCCCGTTCGTATTTCTGGCCCGCAGCACCGCGATGGTCATCGCGATCATCCTCAGCGCACTCGTCCTATTCGGTGTGGGGACCTACCAAGCTCTCACACGAGTCGGTGTGTGGTGGAAGACCGGAGCCAGGATGGTCGTCATCGGGCTGGGAGCCGCCGGCGTCGGCTTTCTGATCGGCCGTCTCTTCCATGCGAGCGGGGCTTGATCCCCCAACTCTCGCGTCTAGAACGCGTCTTGGACTTCGGCTAAATGCAGCCGTCTTGATCGTCCATGGTCAATAAGGATTGGGATCGTCGCCTAGGAAGTGTGTGAGGGAGCGAACGAGGCGAGTGTCGCCACAAGCTGGTTGTCGTAGGTGATTGTGAATCCCGCAACGGTCTGCTGACCGTGTTGCTTCTCCGAGAACTTCACCCAGAAATGGCGGCTGGGATCGAACCAGTAGGTCTCGGTCCGATTGTCGGTTTGCGAAGACCCGGGCAGGCTATGCCTCTCTGTCGTGATCTGCCAGGTAGGTGTGTTACGGCCCGCAATGTTCAGCGTCACGGGCCCGTCCACGGTGACATTCCACGCCTCTGTCCTCTCGGTGCTTCCGTCGCTTGCTATGACCGCGCTTGTACCGCTGTAGCTCCGCCCGGCCGCCAGCGGCAGAGGTACTTGCAGCAGCGGTGGACGGTAGTCACCTTCGTTGGACTGAGCCACTGGGCCGAATCGAACCTGACCTCCTTCGAAATCGAAGAACACTCCGCTATCGCGGCAGCCCAGAATTTCGCGTTCTTGGTGGTCGCTGGAGTAGGTCAGGTCGAGGACGACTTCCCGCGGATCAGAGGTCCCGGAGTGCGCAACCATCGTCATCTGAGGCGGGAAGTTGCGACTGCCGAATCCGGTCGCCGTCTCCGAGCCGCTCACGTCCCAGATGTAGGTGCCGAGTGCAGGAACGCCTGCGCTTGATGATGAGGCGGCGGGGGGAGGGGATGGAGCAGAAGCCGAGGCAAGAGTTGTCGGCGACCCAGTTCGCCCCGGTCTGCTCGACACGCCGTTGGTGGTTGATGTAGTCGGGGCCGACGTCATGGATGCAGGCGACGTCGTTGGCGGCCCGGGAGCCCCGAACGCCGAGAACGGACCATTCGCAATGCTGGGCGGCCTGGTATGACCCGGAAGGACGAATGGTCCGCCAAGGCTGAAGTGAGGGGGTCGTCGGTCGAGCACGCCGACCTTGTAAGCGGCCAAACCGTCGCACACGACCAGGACGGCAGCGAAGGCCGCGAGCCGTCGGCGGCGCCGGCTTGTAAGTGCCCCGAAAGGGACGGTTCTTGACAATCCACTCATAGTCGCCTAAGCATATCGCTAAATCCGATGGATAAAGTCGGAAATTGCCCCTGGCACCCCAGCCCTACCTAAGGACATACCTGTGAACCGTCTCATCTGGCGCGCCCCTAAGCGGCGCTTCGCCCTAGTTCTGGCCGTCGCGCTCCTGTCGGGCCTGCTGTTCAAGGCCGTCTCGACCCCCGCGCATGCAGCAGTAACCGTCTTCCGGTCCACCGTCGTGAAGGACGGAAAGCCCTACTGGGTGACCAATCACCTCGTCAGTTCGTACGTCCCGGGCCTCGTGGCTCCGAGCAACGGTGAAACTGTGACGTCGACTAATCCCAGCCGCCCGCACGAGTACCTATTGGTGTGGGCTGGCGATGCCAACGTCTCTGACACGACGGGCGCCTCTTTGTCCGAGATAAAACCAGGCGTCAATATCGTGAAGACGGTAAACGAGGACGCCGTGGACGACCCTCCCAATCCCGACTTCCTCGCTGTCATCGACGCCGACCGCAACTCTCCGACCTACGGCAAGGTCGTCAACACCGCCACGGTCGGACCGGTGGAGGAGAACGAACCCCACCACACGCAGTACATCTACCACAAGGGCGACCACATCTTCGCTGGCGGACTGTTCAGCTCGGTCACCTACGTGTTCGATGTGGCGAAGCTGCCCGCCATCTCGCTGGCTGGTGTCAGCCTTCCCACCGACACGATGGGCGGCTCCATTCCTGACGCCTTCTGGACCCTCCCGGACCACACCGCATACGGCACCTACATGGGCGGCCCGGTCCTGCCCGGGCCGTACACCTACACCGACGGACAGACGCGGGTGGGCAACGGTTACGGCGGCTCACCAGGTGAGATCATCCATTTCGCCGCCGACGGTGCCGTTCTGTCCCAGGAACCGGCCGCTTTGCCCACGGCGGAGGACTCGAGCAATTGCCCGAACTATCCGGCTCTTCCGGCCGCGACCTGTGCCAACCCACACGGCATCCAGGCCCGGTCTGACCTGCACCGGCTCATCACCAGCGACTACGCCGAACCACGCAACATAGTCCTCGACCCGATCAAGCCGTGGGACCAGAACATCTTCCGCGACACGGTCCGCATCTACGACATAAGCGACGAGAACGACCCGAAGCTCGTCTCGGTGTCACAGATGCCCGACGGCCCCCGGAACGAACGAAATCCTGGCCACGAAGAGCCCCGGGGCATCATGGAAACCACCGTCACCAACCTGCCGCAGCACAAGGGTGCCTTCGCCGAGTCGATGTGCGGAGGAGCGATCTTCTACACGCCCGACATCACCGCATCCAACCCGGTGTGGCGTGAGGTCTTCGACGACACCGCCGCCGCCAAAGTCGTCCAACCTGACGTCACCGAGGGTGCCGGCTGCGACGGCGGCGGCTGGGTGCAGACCGATCCGACCGACCACTACCTCTACCACGCGCTGATCGGCCGGAACCCGGGCAGCCTGGATCAATACGACACCGGCTCACCCAAGATGGTCTACGCCCTCGACATCGCGAAGCTCATAGCCGCCGGACCAGCGGTCCAGTGCAACATCAACAGCATTGACCAGGTCTGGGACGGCGGGAGCGCCCCCGACTGCCCGACGGTCGCCAGCGTGCAATCGATACCGGACGGCACGACCGGCGGACCACACTGGGGTGCACTCGACAACTTCGCTCATGGCCCCGATGGCCTGTTCGCCGAGACCAGCACGCCCGATCGGATCGCGGTTTCTGACTACTTCGTCGCCCGCACCGGCGTGGACGGCAACCACAAAGTCTGCATGCTGAACCTCTCGCCGACCGGCAAGCTTTCGCTCGACACGTCATTCCGGGACGAGAACGAAGGCACGCCCTGCGTCGACTTCAACCGGACCGACTGGCCCCACGGCAAGACCGGCAACGCCAATCCACACTCCGAGCTGTTCGTCGTCGCCGACGACGCACTTCAGTAGGCGGACGTGAGACGACTGGCCGCGGTCACCACGACGGTGACCGCGGCCCTGGTCTTCTGCGCTCCCCCTGCCAGCGCCCATGAGTTGCACGGCGGCGGCGTCCCCCAACCTCTATCCCAGGTGCTCGGGCGCACGGTCGCCGGGGGAGTCCTGATCGCCTCCACCCTGCTGCTAGCGGGCCTTCTCGCCGTCGGCGCGCTGATGGGCAGGCGGGCGACGAACCTCAGGCGCGCGCAGGTGACGCTCGCGGTGGTGGCGACGGTCCCCGACGCGGTCGTCCTGGTCGCGACGGGATCCACCGCGGCCAAGCTGTTCAATCCTTGGCCGGCGCGTTTAGCGGCCCTGCACCTTGGAGTCGTAACCGTGCTGATGCTCCGCAACTCGCGGCTCGGTTGGCGGGTGGTCGATGGCATTGGTGGCACCGTTCTTCTGGTGGTCCTGGCCTGGGCCAGCCACCCGAAATGGGCCTCGCAGGGGGCCGCTTCCCGTTTCGCTATCGGTCTCGCCCATCTGGACGGGGCCGCCATATGGGTTGCGGCGGTGCTCGTGCTGCTCCTCGACCGCGAGGGACGGGCCCTGCCCCGCCGTCTGGGTGGGATCGGCATCACGAGCGCTGCCGTCACCGTCGCCAGCGGCGTGCTCAACGTCACCGTGCACCTGCCGAACCTGGGCGCCCTGCCTGTCACGGCGTACGGGCGGGTGCTGATCACCAAGATCAGCCTGGTCGCCGCCGCCGTTCTGCTCGGCGCGCTCGCCTATCGGTACCGGCGCAGTCTGCGGCTGACGGCGACAGAGGCGGGGGCCATGGCATTGGTTCTGGTTCTGGCCGTCACGCTGGTCGGGATGCCCGGGTCGTCGTCCAGGCCGCCCAGTGACTCGTCGCCGCTGACGCGGGTCCGCGTCGGCGCCCAGGAGATCTCGGTCGTAGTCACGCCTGACCGCCCCGGCCCCAACCTGGTGCAGATAGCTACCTCGGACCCACTTGTCGAGCCGGTGGCATGGGTCGGCCGCGACACCCGGTCCCTGAACTTGCAATCCGATGACGGTGCCGGGGAGTGGTCGGCTTTAACCGACCTGCGTGGCGGTACAGTCCGGCTGCACCTATTGATCGCGCGCCGTAAGGCCTTCGCGGACATTCGGGTTCCGAGTCGCGCGCCGAAAGAGATTCTGCTCGGCGAGATCAGCTCCCTTGACGGCCCCGATCGGGCCGAGTGCCTGAGCCGTCACATAGGCCACGTGGTCGCGTTGGCCGAGGCCAACCAGGCGGGCCAGGGACCGTTCGTGCTCACGCCGAACCTGGAGCAGGCCAAGGACGTCGTGGGCGCATGCGGCCCCTCGGATCCAACAACGTTGACTGCTGCCGTTTCTCAGGCTGAGCGGATGAAGTTGCCTGTCTTCGGGGCCCCGCAAGGCACGCCCGTGGACGATGGGGTGGTGTTCGAGCCTGACCCCGCCACCCTGGGTCGTGCCTACGGGCAGGAGCTGATATCTGCGGACGCCCGATCGATAGCGGTCATCGGCGACGACACCCTCCGGTCGACAGCTTTCGTGGGCGGGTTGCAGCAGGTCCTGGCCGCGCACGGTATCGCGGCAACCACCCTCGAACCCGGAAGGCGACCTAGTGACCAGTTAGCTGGCTACGACGCAGCCGTCGTCGCCACCGGGTGGAAGGACGCCCGAGCGGCACTCCCGGCTTCCGGGAAGGGACCCCGGCGAGGAATTTTCTTTGCGCCGTGGCTGATGGACCAGGGTCTCATGAGCGAGAGTCTGACACCGGACGGTGTCCAGATCGCAGTCGGCGTCCCGGAGGACCTGCAATCACCCATCGCTCTTGGGTACCTCAACGCGCTCGCCCGCTTCGCTCCCCGCGAGATCCCTTCACTGCCGGGCCTGGAGGGGTACATCGAAGCCAGGACTGCATTGGACCAATACGGAGACCGAAAACCTCTCAGCTCGAGCGATGAACGCCTTGACTTGGCGACCGCGTTGGCCCGTGAGCGGAGAACTGGCGTGACGCTCGCAGGAGTGTACGACCGACCGGAACTCCAGTTCTTTACGCCCACCCGGATCGACTTCCTTCCGCCAAGTCTCAATCGCGGTCACAGTGGGCACAGCGCTCCGAGCTTCATTTCCGATGGCGGAAACCTCGGTGCGATCAGCGCCGTCTTCTCGCTCGTTCAGCCCGGTTGAGGGAGCATCCCGGCATCGACACGGTGTCACTACGGCATCCGCGCCACCCAGGCATCAGGGTCGGCCACCAGCTTTGCCACCGACTTGCGGAATCTCCCGTGCAGAACATCCTCGATGGACACCGACTCCAACACCGCTCGCAGGCTCGCCCGAGTCGCGATCCACACGTCCTGCAAGTGTTCCGCAGAACCTTCATACGTCTTCATCTCGGGCCGCAGGCCCTGGACCTCCGCCAGCGGCCCGTCGATTGCCCGCATCACATCGGCGACCGTGATCTTCGACGGCGGCCGAGCAAAGCGGTAGCCGCCGTCGAGTCCCCGGCGGCTGGTCACAAGCCCCGCCCTGCGTAGGTCGTTCAAGATAGAAGCCAGGAACTTCGTCGGCAGGTTCTGAGCTTCCGCCAAGGCCTCTCCTGTCACCGGTTCACCCTGCTGGGCCAGCTCGAGCAGGGCTCGCAGGGCGTAATCGACCTTGGCGGGAATGTGCATGCTCCCATTCTTCTGCGCGGAGGCTTTGAGTAGTGGGCACCGATGTTGCTCAGGCGCCAGCGGTCTTGTGCCGACGGAGAGCTTGGAAGCCGCCTTCGAGATCGGTGACGTTTCGCCTTCCTATGTCCAGGAGGCTCGCCGCCGCCAGGCTCGAGGCGTAGCCCTCGTCGCACACGACGATCACCGTACGGTCCGGATCTTTCGCAGCCTCGATGCGATGCTCGCCGTGAGGATCGAGTCGCCACTCGAGGACATTGCGTTCGATGACGACAGCTCCTTCGATGTCACCATCGAGGCGTCGTTGTTCGCTAGTCCGGGTGTCGATAACCAGCGCGCCCTGCTCGATAGCTGCCTCGAGCTGTTCGGGCATGATCCGGGGGGCGATGCGGTCGCGGACTCTCTCGAGCAGGCGCTCGAGTGCTGCCTCCTGACCGGCCATACCGAATTATGACGTAGCCACTTATGACTTAGCCACGAAATGGGCGAGGTCCGGATCGAGCTCTTCTTCGAAGACGACGACACGCGCCTGGTCGTCGAAGAAAGCCATACGTGACAGCGGCGGCGAGTACACGTGCACGCTGAGTGCTTCTTCTTCGAGGGCGACGACGTCGTGGACCACGCCGGCGCCGATAGTCGTCCCCTCACCCCGTCTGAGCACCTGCTCAGTGCAGGCGCCATCGGACCAGCGGACCTCTTTGAGTGTGCCAAGGGCTACGGCGAACCCGGCGTTAGAGGAACCATGATGATGCGGCGTGACTGCCGCGCCCGGAGCCCATCGGAGGATCCACACGTCGTAGGTGTCGACGGCAACGACGCGTATCCCCGACCGGGCGGCCATGTCGGCGACCAACCAGCTTCGCCATCTGTCGGCTGTCAGTGCCAGGCCCGACGCGATCTGCCGGAGTGCTTCGAGATCTAGGGCCTTGTCTTCGGAGATAGAGGCCGAGGCTGGCATGGCGACACATGCTAGAGGCTATACCCGAGTAATTCAATCGGATTTACCAGCAAAAGGGATTCCAGGAAGCCCACATCCTCGAGTTGACCGGTATTTCCTAGTACATCTATAAATAGAACCTAATTAGTCGAGTATCGGGAGTGGGTGTGACCAAGCACGAAGGGACCGATGGAAGGCGAGCGTCCGCAAGGTCAGGCGCGACCAAGCGACAACGAGCGACAGGACGATGGCGATCCACGAACGGCCGGAGATCTTTGGCCCGGCGGACCCGTCTCTGTGTCGCCGTTCTTGCCTCCGCCGTACCTGCTCTCGGGGTGGGCCTTGCCGCAGCGCCGGCGTCGGCTGCCACGGTACCGCTCGGATACTGGCTGGTGACGTCGTCGGGCGGCGTCCTCGGATATGGACCAGGAAGTTCCGAGCTCGGGTCGCCGAAGCTCGGCGCGGTGAAGCTGAACTCCCCGCTCGTCGGAATCGCGGGCACCAATGACGGAAAGGGCTACTGGCTGGCCGGGGGCGACGGAGGGGTCTTCACCTTCGGAGACGCGGCGTTCTACGGCTCGTTGGGTGCAACACGCATAAACGCTCCCGTCGTCGGGATCGCATCGACGCCGTCCGGCCACGGTTACTGGGAGGCCGCCGCCGATGGTGGGGTCTTCACCTTCGGAGACGCGGCGTTCTACGGCTCGTTGGGTGCAAGTCGGATCAACGCTCCCGTCGTCGGGATCGCATCGACGCCGTCCGGCCACGGTTACTGGCTGGTCGCTGCGGACGGCGGGGTCTTCACCTTCGGGGACGCGGGATACTTCGGTTCGATCCCCGGGACGGGGAACCCACCGAGTGCGCCCGTGGTCGGCATTGCCCCCTCCGCCGATGGTGGCGGCTACTGGCTGGCCGGAAGCGATGGTTCGGTCTCCCGTTTCGGCGATGCGATCTTCTACGGTTCGGCTGTCACCAGTGGCCTCATCCCTAACTCGCCGATAGTCGCAATCGCCGCCAGTCCCGACGGCAAGGGCTACTGGTTGGTCGGGGGTGACGGAGGGATCTTCGGCTTCGGCAAGATTCCTTACTTCGGGTCTCTGCCCGGAGAACTGGCCTCTGGTGGGCTCGTCTTGTCGTCGCCCGTTTCGGTCGTCGGGATCGCTGTCATCCCCTAGGGGCCCTAACCAACCTCGCCTTTTACGTAGGAGAGCGTGCGCGGATCTTTCGGGGAGTTGAAGATGAGGTCGGTCGGGCCGTGCTCCACCAGTTCACCGGTGGAGCGGTCCTCGCCGAGCATGAACACGGCCGTGTGGTCGGACACCCGGGTCGCCTGGAACATGTTGTGGGTGACCAGGATGACCGTTACGTCGGCCGAGAGCCGGCGGATGAGCTCCTCCACCTTGCCCGTCGCGATCGGGTCAAGTGACGAGCACGGCTCGTCCATGAGAAGGACGTCCGGCTCCACCGCCAGGGCGCGCGCGATGCAAAGCCGCTGTTGCTGTCCGCCGGACAGGCGGACGGCAGGCGAATTCAATCGTTCTTTGACGATGTCCCACAGGGCCGCGTGGTGCAGGGCGGCTTCCCCCGCCTCGCGCAGGAGCTTCTTCGAACGGACACCGTTGAATCGCAGGCCGGCGATCACGTTCTCGAAGATGCTCATCGTCGGGAACGGGTTGGGACGCTGGAAGACCATGCCGACCCTGGTTCGGACCAGTTCGGGCGGTGTTCCCGGCGCGTATGCGTCGAGATCGCCGACGCGGATGGTGCCCGACACCACGCCGCCGTCGTCATCGTGGAGTCGGTTGATCGCCCGCAGTAGCGTCGTCTTCCCGCAGCCCGAGGGACCGACAAGTGCCGTGACCTTGTTGGCTGCGAAGGGGACGGTGACGTCCCGCAACACTTGATGCTTGCCGAAGGACACGCTTACATTCCGGAGGTCGACCGCAACAGGATCTGACATCGAAGAATCCGCGGCCCCCCCTTCGTTCACGCCCGAGCTCCCGTCGAGGGACGTGGCCTCGTGACCGAAGGATCCTTCACTTCCGACCGAGGGGGTTGTCGTCATCGTGCCCGCCTGTTGAGTCTGGCGGCGACAGCGCGAGCGGAGATGCTGAGCAGCAGCACCAGACTGAGCAGTACAAGGGCGGCTCCCCAGGCTTGGCGCTGGGCGTCCGGGTACGGTTGAGTGCCTTGTGAGTAGATGAAGGGCGGCAGCGCCCCCATCGCGTTGAGCGGAGACAGCGTGAAGAAGGTGTTCCCGGCAGCGGTAAATAGGAGGGGCGCCGTCTCGCCAACGGCCCGCGCGACAGCGAGGAGGTTCCCTGTCACTAGTCCGGGTACTGCTCCGCGTAGCACGACCGACCGCATGACCCGTCCCCGCCGGCTGCCGAGCGCCAGGCCGGCGTCGCGGAGATCGGACGGCACCGATCGCATCGCCGCCTCGCTCGCCCGGATCATGATAGGAAGCATGAGCACTGCCAGCGCGAGGCTGCCTGCCAAACCGGAGAAGTGCCACGGCTCGACCAGTACCGAGTAGGCGAAGATTCCGATAGCGATCGACGGCACCCCCGTCAGGACGTCCGCGCAGAACCGCACCATGTCAGCGATCCGGCCTCGACGCTCGAGAAGGAACAGAGCCGTCGCGAGACCGAGGGGCACTGCTATCAGCGTGGCTATGCCGACGATCACCACCGTGCCGACGATGTAGTTCTCCACCCCACCACCGGGAATGCCCGGAGGAGTCGGGGTGTGGGTGAAAAAGTCCAGCGAGATCGCGCGAAACCCCCGTGCGACCGTGTACCCGACCAACGCAGCCAGTGGGGTCAGAGATATGCATACAGCGACAAGACAAAGAGGGACCGCTAGGCGACTCCGAATTCGACGCGAAGAGAGCGACCTACGGGCGATTGCCCTGATCTCTTCACGGCGGACAGCAGCCGCCTCGGTCCCGACGGTTGGGCTCGCGACCGCCATCTACCGCGCGGCTTTCATGAGGCCGCGAACCGCCGGCGGGACCGAAGCAGGATCTGGCCGCCGGCGTTGACCAGAGCCGTGATTCCGAGGAGAACCACCACCAGCGCGACGACCGAGCTGCGGTTGAGTCCGGGGTTTGCCTCGGCGAAGAAGTTGATGATCGCCGACCCGAGAGTCGACCCCGGCGCCAGGAGCGAGTGGGGTATCGCCGGCCGGTTGCCGATGACCATCGCGACGGCGATCGTCTCGCCGAGAGCCCGCCCGATCGCCAGAGTTACGGCGGCCTCTATGCCGGTTCTTGCGCCGGGCAGGACGACCTTTCGTACGACCTGCCAGCGGGTACCCCCGAGAGCACGACCCGCTTCCCTGTCCTCCCTGGCGACCGATGCCATAGCAGTTCGTGACAGCGCGACGACTGTGGGCAGGATCATCACCGACAGGACCACGCCCGCCAGCAGCACATCGGCCCCGAGCGCGGGACCGTGGAAGAGCCATCCGCCCCCGGGAAGGGACTTCAGGAACGGCTCCACGTGATGGCCGAATGCCGGGCTCAGAACGAGGAGGCCCCACAGCCCGACCACGATGCTCGGCACCGCGGCGATCAGATCCACCGCGACGGACAGCGGACTCGCTATCCATCGCGGGGACAGTTCCGAGAGATAAGCCGCGGTGGCCACTCCGATCGGTACCGCCAGGATGGTCGCAACGGCGGTGGTGACAAGGGTGCCGACGATGAAGACCCCGGCGCCGTATGTACCGCGCGACGGGTCCCACGTTCCGGACCAGAAGAAACTGATGCCCGAGTGGGCGAAGGCTTGGCTCGATGACATCAGCAGCGAGACGACCAGGGAGACGATCACCACCAAGAAGAACACAGCGCCGGACCATCGAATGGCGGGATAAGCGCGGCCGCGTGGCTTTGCGCGCCGCCGTTCAAGAGCTTCCCGCACCCCTCGTACCGGGCCGAGGCGAGGCGGAACCTCCTCGAGCGCGGAGGTAAAGGTCATTTCGGGATGGCTTTCGCGGTGGGCCTATCCGGTGAAGAGCGGCTGGCCATTCGGGCCGTCAAGCTGGAGAAGGGTCTGGTGGGCGAGAGTCACAACGTTGGCAGGAAGCGGCGCGTAGCCGAGCGTGGATGCTTGTTGCTGTCCCGTGGTGGAGACCCAGTCGAACAGCTTGCCGAGGGCGATACCGACGTTGGCGTTGGACTGCTTCTGGTACAGCAACGTCCAGCTGAAGTTGGCCAACGGGTAGGTGCCGGCGCCTGGCCCGTTGATGATGTTGAAGTTGGATGCGCTGAGGCTCGCCGCGTTGGCTCCGGCGGCGGCGATGCTCGTGCGCGATGGCGTGACGAAGCTTCCGGTCTGGTTCCTCAACGCGATGTTGTTGAAGTTGGCCTGGAGGGCGTATGCGTATTCGACGTAGCCGATCGCTCCAGGGTTCTGCTGGATGTAGCTGGCGACTCCGGTGTTCAGTTGTTGACCCACACCGACGTTGGACACTGGCCAGTGGGTGGAGGAGCTGTTCCCCGCCTTCGCGGTCCATGCCGGACCACCGGTGTCGATCAGGTACTGGTCGAGGTCGTAACCCGGGCCGGATGAGTCAGCCCGGTGCACCGCGATGATGGTGGTGCTCGGCAGGGTGATCCCAGGGTTGAGATTGGCGATCGCGGGATCGTTCCAGTGAGTGATGTTCCCGAGGTAGATGTTGGCGAGGGTGGGGCCGTCGAGATGGAGGCCACCGTTGATTCCGGGCACGTTATAGCTGAGCGCCACCCCGCCGAGGTCGACAGGAACCTGGAGGATGGCGCCCCCCGATCCGCTCGCGGGCGTCGGAATTGGGATCTCGGATTGACCGAACTGGACGGTGCCTTGCTGGATATCGGAAACCCCGACGCTGCTCCCCACGGGCGAGTAGTTCACGGTAACCGCGTGGTCCGCCTGGTTGAAGTAGTAGAAGACCCGGGCGAAGAACGGCTGGGCCGAGTTGGCGCCTGCTCCCGTCAACTGTTCCGAAGGCGTAGACGTGTCGCAAGAGCTGCTCAGGACGCCACCGGGTGCCGACGACGAGCACGGCCCGGCCGGGCTGGCGACCTTGGGCGCGGGCGACCCGGACCCCGCACCGCCCGCACCCGTCGCGGTCTTCGCGGGAGCGCCCGATCCGGCCGCGGTAGTGGTAGTGGCCGCGTCGTTGGATCCTGCGGCGGTGGTCGTGGTCTCCCCCGGGACGGTTGAAGAAGCGGACCCGTTAGCCTTCTTGCCCGACGCCTTGACCGATACGGAACTGCTGCAAGCGGCGGTGAACGCGATAGCCGTGCCGGCGACGATAACAAGCCTCAGGCCTGTTGAAGCCCCGCGGCGTCGGCCTATAGCGACTGGTTCCGGTTGCCCCTTCACTTTCCTCGTGTCCCGTGCCACGCGACTCCTCTCTAACGCGACAGCAGCCCTGTCGCAGCGACCAATTGGGACTCAAAACTACCTACCCGCTTAATAGAATAGGATTAGTCAGGTTTTCCTGTCCACCCGCCGTCTACACCTCGGCCGGACGAGGCAGTTCGCCCAGGTGGGGCGGCAGCCGCCCGGCAGCCAGGTCTGCCACCGTCACCGATTCCAGGACCACCTGGACACTGGCGGTGGCAGCGAGCCACACCTCGCGAAGCACCTTCGACGTGCCCGAGTAATCGACCGGCATGGGAGGGTTGTCGCCGACGGTCACCAGCTGTCCTTCGACAGCCTGGATCACATCCGCCACTGTGATGTCTTCAGGTGGTCGCTTGAACCGAAACCCCCCACCGGTTCCCCTGCGGCCCGTTATCAGCCCCGCAAGTCGAAGGGCGCGCATCACATGGGGCAAAGCAGATGGCGACAGGCCTAGGGCAAGAGCGAGGGTGTCGAGGGTGACGACCTCTCCCGCTGGCCGCGCGGCTAGCTCGGTTAGAGCGCGAACCCCGTAGTCGGTCTTCACTCCGACCCGCATCACTAGGAGTACCTAACCACACTAAATAGATAGATATAGTCAACATTAGCAGCTGCCCGAAAGTTGTGAAGCTATGGCCGCAAAACCCATCGCTCCGGATCGCAGCGAGTCCAGAGTCACGTACTCGTCCACCTGGTGGGCGACATGCTCTTCGCCAACGCCGAACCCGACTGTCGGAATCGAACACTGGCCGGAAAGGTGTGATCCGTTCGTGCAGAACGAGTAGTGCCGCGGAGTGTCGTCGAGGCCCACCGTACGGAGTGCCGCCCGTGCTCTTTCAACCAGGAGTGAGTCCTCCGGGGTCCACCAGGCGTGCTCGAATTCGGGGAGGGTGAATTTCTCACCCCTCCAGGTTCGGAACTCGGCGTTGACGATCAAGAGGTCCAACACCGGATGCTCAGACCATGAGCTCCAAGCCTCTGTCGCCGCCTGGCTGATGGTCTCGATCAGGGAAGCGGCGGTCTCGCCGGGGAGGAATCGGCAATCGAAGCGGGCAAGCGCGCGTCCTGGGATCGTCGACACCGACGGGTAGGGCGTTGAGGCGACATCGATGCACGTGATGTCGCGACGGCCGAGGAGAGGATGGTGCGGATGGTCAATGTGTCGGACTGCAGTGATCAGCTCGGCGAGCGCTTCCGCCGCGTTGACCCCTTGGCCGGCGTGACCTGCGTGACATGCCCGACCAGTCACGGATGCCGATAGCTTCGCCCGGCCGCGTTGGCCTATGCAGAGATGCGTGTCGCTCGGCTCCGTGGTGATCGCCCAGGTCGGTTGGAATTGCTCGACAACCTCCGCAAGGGCCGCGCCTTCGATGTCCTCCTCGTTGATGCTGGCGACAAGGGCCACCTGCCCGGACAGGGTTCCAGCATCGCGGGCGGCTGCGAGCCCATATGCAGCTGAGGCGATCGAAGCCTTCTGGTCGCAAATGCCGAGACCGTAGAGGCGGCCGCGGCGGATCTCGCCACCGAAGGGGTCGACGGTCCATTTCTCCTCTGAATGAAGGGGGATCGAGTCTATGTGCCCGTCGATCAGCAGCTTGGGTCCAGTCTCGGATCCCAGGTATCCGACGCAGTTGCCGATCCGATCGATGCAGACGTGGTCGAACCCAAGCTTCTCCAGCTCGCGCGCCGTAAGTTCGACTGCGGCTTGCTCGGTTCCCGAGATGCTCGGGGTAGACGCGAGTTCTTTGGCGAATCGGATCGCGCCTTCGAAGTCGATTCCGGAGCGCACGACTAACGCTATACCGGCTCGCCATCCCCTCCCTCTCGTTTACGCGATCGTCATGAACACGAGACCTAGCCGAAAAATGGAGCGGCGTACGGTGCATCGCCATTCGCTGGGCTACTCAAATGGAGGGTAGGGCTGTTCGTGGGTGACGGGATCCCCCATCGCCGATGAGATCCGAGCCGCTGATCGACGCGCACGTGCACCTGTATCCGGACTCCCGAACCGGAGCACAGGCAAAAGATGGCTATCAGATCTGGGAGTACGGCGACGATCCCGGCGTGAGGTTCGACGCCGGGTTTGGCGTGCTCGAGGAGGTCGGTGACCGCTTCGCCGACCACGGTTTTGACCGTGTCGTAGTCCTCCAGCTCTTCGACGCGATCAGCGAGCGCTCTCGCATACTCGAGGATCTCGCAGCAGAAGGGAGAACGAAAGGATCGCCAGTAGAGGCGGCGGAAGTCGACTCACGGCTCAGGGAAGCGCTCCTTGCCGGGAACCGATGGGCGGTTGCCGCCACTTCGGGGGAACCGTTGCTCAGCGCTTACGTTTGCATCGATCCGTGCATCCTGTCGCAGCACGTGATCGCCCCACACCTCGCCGCCATGGCCAGCCTCGGTGCCCGAGGAGTGAAACTGCATCCGGTGTCGCAGGGGTTCCGACCAGCCGATCCGCGACTCACGGCGTTGTACGACACTTGCTGCGAGCTCGACTTGGTCGTGCTGGCGCACTCGGGCCCAGGTCACCGATATGGCGCGTCAGCCCGGCCGCGCGAGTTCGCACTCGTCCTCGAGCGGTGGCCGAACCTGCGTCTCGTGCTCGCGCATTTAGGAGGTGCGGCGTTCGTCGAGGCTGCGTCCCTCGCCGCTGATTTCCCTCAGGTCAGCTTCGACCTGTCCGAGATCATCGAGTGGGTGGGTGCGCCTAGGGCCCCGTCCCTCGAGTGCCTGGTCGAGACAATTCAGAGCATCGGCGTCGGGCGGGTGATGCTCGGCTCTGACTTTCCCTGGTACGACCCCTCTGCCACGGCGGACAAAGTGTCCGCGTTGCCAGGGCTGAGCAACGCGGAGAAAGCCGCATTGCTCGGCGGGTCAGCCGTGGAGATCCTGCGACTGGAAAGGGCGGACCTCTCTACAAACCCCCAAACGAGGCAAGTTCCCTAGTGACGACAAAACACCGACCTAGTCCGTTCATCACGCCCACGGCGATCTCGACCGTGCTCGTCGCGACCGCCCTCTGCCTGGCGGGGTGTGGCAGCGCAGGAAAAGGGAGTGCCGCGCCCGGAGGAGGTGGCGGGAGCTTCCCGACGAGCCACACCCTCACCCTGTCTTTCCTGCAGGACCCCGGCCAGCCTCCAGACCCCGCCGTCTACTACGCCGGCGAGGGGATCATCCTCCAGGACAACATGTACGACGGCCTCGTTCAGTACGCCGGCGGAACAGCGGCCCGCCGGATCATCCCGGACCTTGCCACGAGCTGGACGGTATCTAGCGACTCGACGACCTACACGTTCCAGCTCCGACCAGGCGTCACCTTCCATGACGGAACCGCGTTCGACTCGTCGGCGGTCGCCCCGTCCTTCGCCAGGGACTCAGCGGTCAACGGTGGGCCGGCTTACATGGCCCAGGCCCAGGCGTCGATCACTCCTGAAGGCCCTTCCGTGGTCGTGATCAAGCTCAACGCTCCCAACACGTCGTTCCTCGATTACCTGGCCTCCGCTTACGGGCCGCGCATCTACAGCCCGACCGGGCTCGCCGCCCACGCCGGGAGCGACCACGACCAGGCGTACCTCACAACCCACGACCTGGGGACCGGGCCGTACACCCTGACCAAGGCACAGGTCGGAGTCGACTATCAACTGAGCGCTTACCCCGGCTACTGGGGGAGTAAGCCCTACTACACGACGGTCGACCTTCCGGTCATCGACAACATCAACACAGAGGAACTCGAGTTCCAGCACGGGCAGATCGCTGCCATCCTCCACGACCTGACCAGCCAGGCGATCAGCTCTTACGCGCATGACAAAGCGGTCGTTGAGTACCGCCTCCCAACCCTGACCGTCGAGCTCGGTTATCTGAACCCCACATCGAGCTTTCTCACCACGCCGGCCAACCGTGTCGCCCTTCTGGAGGCGATCAACCAGAAGCAAATCGTCGCCGACGTGTACAGCGGTCACGGGACTCTCGGCTCGACCGCCTACCCCGCGGACCTCCTCCCGCCGGGGATGGGAATTCAGAACTACCCCTACGACCCGAGCGCCCTTAGAAGACTGGTCGCGGGCCTGCCGTCTTCGCAACGCAGCTTCACTATCGGCTACGACACCGGATCCCCCGACGATCAACTGATCGCATCGCTGATGACCGATCAGCTCGACGCGGCGGGACTGTCGGTTAAATCCGTCGGATATCAGACTTCCACCATCTACGGCTGGGCGCCGCCCGGAAACCCCTCCGGCGCTCCGGACCTCCTCGTCGAGTACGGCTGGCCCGACGCTTACGACCCATACCAGTGGGCACACATCGACTTCGATCCAAACGGAGGAATCAACTTCCTCCACTGCACCGTCCCCAACTCGAGCGACCAGCTCAGCCAAGCCGTCGCCGCGGGCAACACCACTCTCTTCGGTCAGGTCGGCGACGAGGCGGTCAAGACGGGCTGCTACATGAACATCGCTAACCGCAACGACGTATTCGTCGCTCAACCGTGGCTCAAGGGGATCGTGGCCGCCCACGTAGCCGCTTACCCGTACAGCCTCACGCTCGCCGACCTGTACCCGGGATGAGAAACCAATACGCAGCAACCAACGAAGAGCCTGAAACTCAGCGTTCATTCTTGCGTCACAAGTGCGAAACGACCGACTTCTACAGTACGCCACAGTCAACAAAGTTCAGCTGCGCCTAGGGTTCCGCAGTTCCGATCCGGCTCACAGGCCAATCGGAAGGTCTGGTCCGAGAGGGGCACACACCGGAGCGGAAGCAGTGGTGTGACACGGAGGGAGAAAAGCCCGGGAGGCCATTCGCTTCCCGGGCTTTGCCTTTCCGGAAGCCTTTGATGTCGTCCCGACCGATCAGGACGAAGAGCTTCAGGGAGGTTTCGGATGGACACGATCAAAGCGACGACACAGGAGCACGAGGACCTCGCCGTGTCGTTAGCGCAAAGTGGAGTCGAGTATGTGTTCGCTTCCTTCATCGACGTCACCGGACGAGCCAAGTCCAAATGCGTACCGGTTGCTCACTTGCCGCAGCTGATCGCTGGGCACGAGAGGTACACCCCGAGGGGCATGGGCAACCTCGGCCAGATGACACCTGACGAGGACGAGTGCGTGGCGGTTCCCGACCCCAGCACCCTCCAGATCCTCCCGTGGGACAAACGGTTCGCGTTCATGGCGGCAGACCTTTACTACGGTGGCTCGGAACGGTTCGCTCACTGCACCCGGTCCATTCTCAAACGTCAGGTCGAAGCGGCCGCTGCCGCGGGCTACACCTTGAACCTCGGGGTCGAAACCGAGCTTTACGTGGTCAAGGAACCTGCCCGGTCAGGGTGGACCTACCTCGAACCAACCGCACCAACCGGGATGCTCCGTCCCACGCCGGCCTACGACGTCGAGAGCACCCTCGATGCGATGAGCTTCCTCGACCCCATGGTCAAAGCCATGGACGAGACCGGGTTCGGGGTGTTCAGCTTCGACCACGAGGGAGGGGACGGCCAGTACGAGTTCGACTTCGACTACGCCCCTGCCCTTCAAATGGCCGACCGACTGACTCTGTTCCGTCTGATGGCGAAACAGATCGCCAAGAGCGCAGGTCTGACGGCGACGTTCATGCCGAAGCCCTACACCGAGGCCTGGGGTTCCGGGGCCCATTTCAACATGAGTCTCGCGGACGTCGAGACCGGCGAGAACCTGTTCCGAGACGCAGATGATGCAAAAGGTCGGGGATGGAGTAAGACCGCTTACGGGTTCGTGGCGGGGATACTTCGCCACGCCCCCGCGCTCGCGGCCATCTGCACTCCCACCGTCAATTCTTACAAGAGGCTGCAACCGAGGCTGTCCGACGGGACCGTGTCGTGGGCTCCGGTGTGGGCTGCGTACGGGGACAACAACCGCTCCTGCATGATGCGCCTCCCTCGCAATCGGCCATGCGTCGAGAACCGTGGCGTGGACTCCGCTGCGAACGCCTATCTCGCCGCGGCCTTCCTGCTCGCGGCCGGCCTCGAAGGGGTGGCCGAGAACCTCGACCCCGGTGACCCGGTGGAGGACCTGACCTACGACTGGACCAAGGCCGGCCCGAGCTCCTCCGACCTAAAGGCGGTGCGCCTCCCGAGGAACCTCCTCGAGGCCATCGAAGCCTTCGACGCGGACCCCCTCACCCGAACCGTCTTCCCGCCTCAGTTCGTGTCGGCCTACGTCGAGATGAAGGTCGACGAATGGACCCTCTACCACTCTCAGGTGACGGATTGGGAGCGGACGACCTATCTCACCATGTTCTGAGTCGATGACGAGCGAGCAACGCACCGGACCGCTTCGCTGGACGGACCTGGCATGGCCGGAGATCGGCGCCGTGTTCGAAGCCAGACCTCACGACGTCGGCCTGCTGCCCGTAGGCGCAACCGAGCAGCACGGCCCTCATCTCCCTTCAGGAACCGACACCATCCTGGCCACCGCGATCTGTGAAGCCGTCTCGGCCGAAACCAAGGCGATGGTGTTGCCTGCGATTTCGCTCGGATGCAGCTACGGTCACGGGAAGCAGTTGCCGAGCACCATCTCGCTGACTCCCGAGGGCCTCGCCTCCGTCGTCCGCCAGACCCTTGAGTGGGCGAGCTTCTCGGGCCTGCGCCGCTTCCTCCTCGTGAACGCGCACTTCGGCAACCAGGCGTCCCTCATGGTTGCGAGTGACCACTTGCGGCTCGAACGGCCGGACCTGCGGGTCGGAGTCATCGGTTGGTGGTCCGCCGACCCGGAAGTTGCTGCGGAGACCGCGATCGACGGCGAGGACATCCACGCCAACCGTACCGAGACATCACTCATGCTCGCTGTCGCGCCGAACCTGGTCAACACCGACCGCCTCGTTGCGAGCGACGACCCGGACAGAACGGGCGACCTCGTGTTCCGCTACACAGCCACCTCCTTGTCGACCAACGGAGTGACCGGGCGCCCGTCGGAAGCGTCAACCGAACTCGGAGAACGCCTCTTTGCGAGGACTGTCGCCGCGATCTCCTCATTGGTGGAACGGGGGCGTATCGAGGAGCCGCCCCTCATCGACCACACCCCCGACGTCCTTCCTACATCGCCGCCCGGATCGCACGACAATCTCACACCTCGATCGGTGATCAGCAAGCGATGAGAAGCAGGCTCGTTGCGCTTATGATCGGGAGGAGCCCGGAGCGGAGGTACTCCGTGCACCGGGGTTACGTCGACGCCATAACGGCCGTTGGCGCCCAGCCGGTGATCGTCCCGGTGGGTCCCGGCATCGACACGGACCGCACGCTCGGGCTGGTGTTGACGTGTGACGCCCTGCTGCTGAGCGGAGGGAACGACGTCGATCCCGCTGTCTATGGGGCGCAGCGAGGCGGGGGAGAGAAAGACACCGATCCGGACCGAGACGCCCTCGAAGTGGCCGCCGTGGCTACGGCCATGGATGCAGGAAGACCAGTCCTGGGAATCTGCAGGGGTATCCAGCTGCTTGCAGCGGCGCTCGGAGGCACTCTGATTCCGGACCTCCCATCGGCGGGATTTGTGGATCACGACGAGGAGGAACGAGAGGGCGAACCAGTCCACGGCATCGTCGCCGAAGCCGGATCGGTTGCCGGTCTCGCGGTCGCCGGCGCAAACCGAGTCAATTCCATTCACCACCAGGCGGTCTCCGACCCCGGGCCGGTTCTCAAAGCGGTCGCGTGGAGCCCCGACGGGCTGATTGAAGCCGTAGAAGCCCCTGGGGCACTGGGCATTCAATGGCACCCGGAGAGGCTCATCGAGTCCGACAGCCGACACCTCGCGCCGTTCCGATGGCTGGTCAGCCGATGAGCCGGCGGACCGCTGTCATCACCGGTGGGGGCCGAGGACTCGGCAGAGGAATCGCGCTCGAGCTGGCGAGGTCGGGCTGTGACCTGGTCCTCGGGTGGCGGTCCAACGAGCCTGCCGTCGAAGAGACGATCGAACGCGTCGGCTCCGTGGGTGGCCACGCGATCGGCGTCCACGGCGACGTGAGCGACCCGACCACCGCGGCCCAGATGGCCAAGGTCGCGGTGTCCGAGCTCGGAGGGCTCGATGTCTGGGTCAACAACGCTGGCGTATCTCGGCTGGCCCCTCTACTCGAGACGACCGTCGCCGACGTGACGGCCATGATGGAAGTCAACTTCTTCGGGACCTTCCACGGACTGGTGGCAGCCGGCGCGGCCATGAAGGAGGCCGGCAGAGGAGGGCGAATCATCAACGTCGCATCCGACCTCGGTTTGTTGGCGGCGCCGATGCTCGCCGGGTACAGCGCTAGCAAGTTTGCCGTGGTGGGCCTGACCCAGGCCGCCGCCGTCGAACTTGCGCCTTGTGGCATATCGGTCAACGCGGTGTGTCCCGGCACCGTCGAGACCGACATGGTTATCGCAGAGGAGCTGGCGGAGGCTGCGCTGAGCGGCAGGTCGCAAGAAGCCGTGCGACAAAGGCTCACAGAGGCAGTACCAGCCGGCCGACTCTGCACCCCAGAAGACGTGGCGGCGCTGGTCGTGTGGCTAGCCGGTCCGTCAGCCGGCTTCGTGACCGGCCAGGCCATCTGCACCAACGGCGGATCGATCCTCCATTGACCACAGCCCGAACCACCGTATGAGGAGTGCATAAGTGAATCACGCCGTCACCTCAATCCATTGGCGAGCACTGATCACCGGGGGACTGGTCCTCGGCCTTGTCGCTGCCGCTTGCGGCAACAGCTCACCAAGCGGATCGGCGCCCTCGTCGGGGTCGCTTGGAGTTTCGTCCTCCCACACTCTCGACCTGGCCTTCGGAGCCGACATGCAAGTCCCCGATCCGGACATCTTCTACGAGATCGAGGGCAATGCCGTGGTCACGTCGGTCTACGAAGGATTGGTGAAATACGCCGACGGGTCAACCAAGATCATTCCGGCACTCGCCCAAAGCTGGGAAGTGGCTCCGGATGGCAAGACGTACACCTTCCATCTCGTACCCGGGGTCACCTTCCACGACGGGACATCGGTCAACTCACAAGCGGCAGCGTTCAGCTTCGCGCGCCGGACCGGAGTCAACTCTGCGCCGGCCTACATGCTTGCCAATGTCGTATCAACCGAGACACCTGATCCCCAGACGTTCATCGTTCACCTGAACCAGCCGGTCTCCGCGTTCATGGATTACCTGGCCTCGCCGTACGGACCGAAGATGGCGAGCCCGACCACGGTTAAGGCCCACGAGGTCGGCGTCACGAGCAGCAACCCCAATGGCGACTGGGCCCAGGAGTACCTGAAGACCCATGACGCCGGGACCGGCCCTTACTCGATCACTCAATTCGTTCCCGGTAGCCACTACGTGCTTTCCGCCTACAACAACTACTGGGGCACCAAGCCGTACTACACGACTGTCAACATCGACATCGTTCCTGATATCAGTGTCCAGCAGGCGGAGCTCCAGAACGGCAAGCTATCCATGATCCTGCACGGACTCCCGGTCAACGCGGTGCAGAGCTTCAAGTCCGGTGCCGACTTCCAGGTTCACGAGTTCCCGGCCCAGTTGAAGGCAATGCTCTACGTGAACCCCACTCTCGGGATCTTCAAGAGCCAAACGGTCCGATCGGCGCTGCGTCAAGCCATCGACAAGGCGGCCATCGTTGCGAGCGTGTACGGAAACACCCTGGCTACCGTGTCCACCCAGGCGTACCCCGTCGACGAGTTCCCCCCAGGCACGGCTCGGGACAATCCGACCTACGACCCGACCGCGTTGAAGAACGCGCTGAAGGGAGCTAACGGGCCCACGAGCATCAACCTGTCTTACTCCACGGACGATCCGACCAATCAGCGGGTGGCCGAGTTCATCCAGACCGAACTCGACGCGGACGGCCTCAGCGTGCAGGTGCATGGCGTACCGATCAGCCAGGTCTTCAACTACGCCAGCACCCCGCCTGATCAACTCCCCAACCTCCTCGTGTGGACGGTCAACCCGGACGACTCGCACCCAGACAGCTGGATACGCATCTTCTCGAACACCAACGGTTCGCTGAACGAGCTCCACGGGTCGGTTCCTCAAGCCGACGCTCTGATGGACGCGGGACTCCACTCCACCGACCCGACCACGATCCAATCCGATTACGCCCAAGCCGGCGCCCTCGTGGCCGAGTCGGGTGAATGGATCAGCATCGCCGATGTACGTGACGTCGTCGTGTCGCACGCCGGTGTCGGCGGCTGGTACTTCCAGCTCCCGACGGCCGACACGGTCGTTCTCGGTGACCTTACCTACACAGGTAAGGGATGACGACGGTCCTCCGCCGGCCGCGATCGCGCCCGCCGGTCCTCGCAGGGGACCTACCGATGGGCAATCCGGACGCGGCGCCATATGGCGCCCCGTTGGTCAGCGTCGAGGACCTCCACGTTTCGTTCACCCGAGGCGACGCCGTCGTACATGCGCTGCGAGGTGTGAGCCTCCAGGTGGAACCCGGCGAGATTCTCGGGCTCGTGGGTGAGTCCGGGTCCGGCAAGTCGGTGCTCGGACTCACACTGCTCGGCCTGCTCCCGACCAGCCCCGCACCTGCTGTCAAGGGGTCGGTAGTGGTGCGCGGGACAGACATGGGAAGCGCAACCGCCGAGGATCGACGGGGGGTCCGGCGCCGATACCTGGGTGCGGTGTTCCAGGATCCGATGACCTCCCTCAACCCAACCATGCGCGTCGGTAGGCAGGTCGCCGAAGCAGCCAACGACCAGGGCTCGGTACTCGAGCTACTTGAATCGGTGGGGATTCCAAACGCCAAGCGGCGGATGCAGGCGTACCCCCACGAGCTTTCCGGGGGTCTGAGACAGAGGGTGATGATCGCCATGGCGATCGCCGGGTCGCCGTCGCTAGTTATCGCGGACGAGCCCACCACCGCCCTCGATGTGACCGTACAGGCGCAAATCCTCGAGCTGCTGCGCGACCTTCGCGATCGCTATGGAACCAGCTTCATCCTGATCACCCATGATCTGGGGGTCGCAGCGCAGATCAGCGACCGAATCGCCGTGCTCTACGGCGGCCGCCTAGCCGAAGTCGGTGCTGCGACGTCGATGTTCTCGTCCAGCCGCCATCCCTACACGCGTGGCCTGTTGAAGTCCCGGCTCGTTCTCGACTCCGACAGAGACCGGCCGGTCAGGACCCTTCCCGGTGAACCCCCCGATCCCCGCGCCCACCCGACCGGCTGCCCGTTCGAGCCGCGCTGCGAACTACGGACGGAGCAGTGCGCGTCGGATCTCCCGCAGTTGCGGCTCCCGGACCCGGCCTCTCAAGGAAACGACCTCGTCGCCTGCTTCAACCCCGTCCAGCACAACACCGCGGTCGAGGCGTTCGCACAGGCGGCTCCATGGGAGAGCCCCCCACGGCGCGAAGGGGGACGAGATCCTGCGGTCCTCATCCACGGTGTTCACAAGCATTTCGGAATACGTTCGGGCTGGTCCAAACTGCGCTTGCACGCCCTTCGCGGCGTATCCCTTGAGATAGACCGCGGGGAAGCCGTCGCTCTGGTCGGCGAGAGCGGGTGCGGCAAGTCGACGCTCTTGCGAACCGTCGCGGGGCTTTACAAACCGGATGGGGGAGACGTCGAGTTCTCCCGCGGCACGACCGCGCAGATGGTGTTCCAGGACGCCGGTGCATCGCTCACCCCGTGGCTCACGGTCGGCGAAATGATCGGGGAGAGGTTGCGTCTCGAAGACCTGAGCCGCGGCCAGAAGTCAGACCGGGTCCGCCAGGCGCTTGCCCTGGTGGGGCTTCCCGCAGAAGTTGCGTCCGCGAAACCGGCCCAGCTCTCCGGTGGCCAATGCCAGCGTGCGGCTCTGGCCCGCGCCACGGTGGTCCCGCCGGGCATCCTGCTGTGCGACGAGCCCACGAGCGCCTTGGACGTCTCTTTGGCTGCAACCGTCCTCAACCTGATCGGTCGGCTCCGCCGCGAACTCGGCATGGCCGTACTGTTCGTCACTCACGACTTGGCCGCGGCGAGAATCGTCGCGGACCGCATAGCGGTCATGTACCTCGGGCAGATCGTCGAGTCGGGCGAATCAGACGAGGTGTGCGCCAATCCGTCTCACCCGTACACGAAGGCACTGCTGGCGGCCGTGCCCGACCTGGGCAAGTCGGCCACACCGATATCCGGGGAGCCTGCGAACCCGCTTGACCCGCCGGAGGGATGCTCGTTCCACAGCCGGTGCCCTGACCGGGTCGCCGAGTGCGAGACACGCAAACAGGTCCTGGTGTCCGTCGGTCGAGGGCAAACCAGCCAGCGCTGTGTCGCCTGCTCTCGTGTCGCTCCATCAGACGGCCTGGCGATCGGTCAGGTGCCCTGATGGCGGTAAGCGAACCGTACCTCAGGCCGCCCGTCACCCGGAGACTGGGGCGGGTCCGCGACTTCCGCGCGGTCGGTCGGCGTGCGGCGGTAGGGGACCGGATTGCGATCTCGGCCTTCCTCGCGGTGATCCTGGTGGCGATCGCCGCTCCGTTGCTGGCACCTCACAATCCCATCCAGCCGGCCGGGACGCCGTTTCTTTCGCCTGGTCACGGTGGCTTCGTCTTCGGAACAGACGAAGTCGGACAGGACATCCTCTCCCGGGTGCTTTTCGGACTTCGATCGAGCCTCGAAGCCGCCGGCGGGGTGATCCTGTCCGGAGTAATCATCGGCGGGACGATCGGTCTGGTTGCGGGCGCCGCTGGAGGTTTGATCGACGACCTCCTGATGAGGATCACCGACATCTTTCTTGCCCTCCCCGGCCCGGTCCTTGCCATCGCAGTGGTCGCCTCTCTCGGGCCCAGCTTCCTCCACACGCTGATCGGTGTGGGAATCGTGTGGTGGCCCTTCTACGCCCGTATTGTGCGCGCTGAGGTTCGGTCGCTCGCTGTCCGACCCCACCTCGAGGCCGCCCGGCTCTCTGGGGTCGGGTCGTTCCGGCGAGCGTGGCGGCATCTTCTTCCCGGCGCGGTGCCAGCCCTTCTGGTGACCGCGAGCCTCGACGTCGGGAACCTCATCGTGACCTTAGCGTCGTTGTCGTTTCTCGGTCTGGGCGCCCCCGCTCCCGCACCCGAACTGGGAGCCATGGCGGCCCGAGGTCTTCAATACCTGCTCCAGGAATGGTGGGTTCCGGTGATCCCGGCACTGGGCGTGTTCCTGGTTGCTCTGCTCGCCAACCTTGCCGGTGACGGGATCAGAGACCTGCTGGGAGACCGATGATCAAGGTCATCGCCAAAAGGCTCGGCGCCATGGTGGCAATCCTCCTTGTGCTATCTGCTTCGATCTTTGTGCTGCAGAAGCTCAGCCGTACTGACCCCGTGCACGCATACCTGGGTGCGAACGCTTCCAAACAAGCCATCTCCCTGGAGAGGCATGCTCTCGGCTACGACCGGCCGCTCGTCGACCAGTACTTCCACTACATCAAGGGTCTCCTGACCGGCAATCTCGGGGAATCGCTTCGCACCCGCCGTCCGGTGGCCACCGACGTCGGTGCATACCTGCCTGCGACGATCGAGTTGACTCTGTTCGCCCTTGCCCTGGCGGTGCTTATCGGTGGCTTGCTCGGGCTGGCGTCGGCCGGGCGGTGGCGCGGCTCGGGAGCGTTACGGTTCCTTTTGGTCTCGGGGGCGTCGGCGCCGTCCTTCCTCCTGGCGCTGCTCGGGATCCTTCTGTTCTTCAACCGTCTGCATTGGTTGCCTGCCACCGGTGACACCGGCTACAACGACGCTCCGACCTCTCCGACCGGGATCCTGCTCGTCGACACCTTGGTGCACGGCCAGGTCGGCATGTTCTGGGACGCCTTCCGGCATCTGATACTGCCCGGCGTCTGTGTGGCGCTGGGACCGGCGGTCTCGATCGGGCGTGTCCTACGAACGGGACTGGTGACCAATCTCCGTTCCAACTTCGTCCGAACCGCTCGAGCGAAGGGTCTTACAGAGAGGGCGGTCCTGTTTCGCCACGCCTTGCGCAACTCTCTCGGCGCGGCCCTCAGCATGACCGGGTTGCAGGCCGGACTGATGTTCGCCGGCGTTGTCGTGATCGAGACCGTGTTCGCCTGGCCGGGTATCGGGCTGTACACCGACCAGAGCATTCCTGCGGCCGATTTTCCCGCGATAGGCGGGGTGACCCTCATCCTCGGGATCGGTTACGTGGTCATCAACACCGCTGTCGACATCCTTCAGGCGGTCGCCGACCCGCGAGTAGCGTTCGCGTGAGTTATGTGACACAGGTCGGACCGGAGAGGACCACGGGTCCGCACCCCACCTACCCGCCGAGCGACTGGTACACCTCTCCAGAGCTCCTCGAGCTCGAACGCCGGAGAGTGTTTGATCACTCATGGTCGCTGGTCGGCACGCTCGACGAACTGGGTGAGCCAGGGGCCTACCTGACCGCGACCGTCGGCACGGGTCCGATCCTCGTTGTCCGCGACAACGCTGGAAACCTACGTGCGTTCCACAACCTCTGCCGGCACCGAGGCCTGCCGGTGCTACAGGGGCAAGGCAACTGCGGAGGCTTCCTAACCTGCCCGTACCACCAGTGGTCCTATGACGTCGAGGGAAGACTGCGCCGGGTTCCTCAGATGCAGCGCCAGTTCGAGGGCATCGACCTGAGCGATTGGGGCCTGCTGCAGGCGGCGGCGGATACGTGGCACGGGATGGTCTTCGTCAACCCTGATCCCACGGCAAGCCCGCTGCGCGAGGCGCTCGGCGAGCTGGCAGACCGGCTGGATCCATTCCTCTCCGGTCCGCTCGTCGAGATCGCACGGGTGACGTACACCGCCAAATGCAACTGGAAGCTGATCGTCGAGAACCACATCGACGTCTACCACCTTTGGCATTTGCACCGCCATTCCCTGTCCATGTACGACCATCAGGCATTCGAGTGGGACATGAAGTCGAACAACTGGTGGAGCTATGAGCCCTTGAAGGATCCGGAAGACGCCCCTAGCCAGCCTTTCAACTGGCTCACCGAATACGAGCGCGAGGGAATCGGCGCCCATCTCTTTTTTCCGAACCTGATGCTTGTCACGACCGGTAGTTACTTCGCGTCTTACGACGCCACTCCAACTGCACCCGATGAGACGCTGCTCACGTTGCGTATCTGGTCAGGCGCCGACTCCGATCCCGAGGCTCTTCTCCAGTCGGTCCGTTCGTTCATGGCAGAGGACGTAGACGTATGTGAACTCCTTCAGGAAGGTGCGGGCTCATCGCGGTTCACCACCGGCCCGCTGGCGGCAACCCACGAAGCACCTATCCGTGAATTCCATCGCGCCCTCGTCGCCCTGTGCCGTGACTGACTCAGTGAAGTACTTGTTCACCAAGAGAGGGAGCATCACGCGCAATGAGCGACATCGAACAGCCCTACAGGCACACGCCCATGTACGGTCCAGAGGCCAAACGGGCGGTCGAAAACGAAGCGATCCTTCCGATCACCGCATGGGAGCGGGAGATAGAAAGGGGTTTGGCTCTCGGGCTGCCCGGGGCCGACTCGATCGTCGATCGCACTATCCCGACGTTCTCGAGAGGAGAGCTCCCTCATTTCGCCGGGATCAACACGTTCTTGAAGGCGCCCTATGTCGAAGACGTGCACCGGTGCGGTGAGCACGACGTGGTCGTGCTGGGCGCGCCTTTCGACTCCGGTACGACCTACCGTCCGGGGACCCGGTTCGGGCCGCAAGGTATCCGACGGATTTCCGCTTTGTACGGGACCTACAGCTTCGAGCTAGGCGTCGATCTTCGGGAGTCGATAACCATCGGAGATGTCGGCGACGTTTTCACCATCCCGGGCAACCTCGAGAAAAGCTTCGACCAGATCAGCAAGGCGGTCTCCCACGTCTACGCGTCGGGAGCTTTCCCGGTGGTGCTCGGCGGAGACCATTCGATTGGTTACCCCACTGTGAGAGCAGTTGCCGAGCACCTTGAAGGCAACCTCGGCATCATTCACTTCGACCGCCATGTCGACACCCAAGAGACCGACCTCGACGAGCGGATGCACACGACACCGTGGTTCCACGCCACGGACATACCGAACGTTCCGGCAAAGAATCTCGTCCAGATTGGGATCGGCGGCTGGCAGGCGCCGCGACCAGGTGTCAAGGTCGGGCGTGAGCGGGGAACGACGGTGCTGACCGTCAACGACTGCGTCGAGATGGGCATGCAGGCAGCGGTGGAGGTTGCTCTGGAGGTGGCCTGGGAGGACGCCGACGCGGTGTGGCTGTCGTTCGACGTCGACTGCCTCGACGCCGCGTTTGTACCCGGGACCGGGTGGCCGGAACCGGGAGGATTCCTTCCGCGCGAGGCCCTGGAACTGGTTCAAGGGGTGGCGAGAGGAGGCTTGGCGGGAATCGAGGTGGTGGAGTGCGCACCCCCGTACGACTCGGCTGATATCACCTCCTTGGTCGCCACGAGAATTGTCTGCGACACTCTTGCGACTCTCGTACTGCACGGTCACCTGCCGAAAAAGGTCGTGTCGTCGTGACTTCCACCGGCGCCGGGGTCAAGCGGGTCGTGCTGCTGACCATGGGCTGGGAGGATCTGCCCAAGGCCTGGTCAGTGCACGGAACTCCCCGCGAGGAGAGGCTCATAGAGCCCGTACCCGCGGTGTTGGTCGAAGTGGACGGAGGGTGGGTTCTCCTCGAGACGGGATTCAACCCGGCGCTCATCAACGACGTTCCTCTCAGACGCCGCTACCACGACTCGTTCTTCGGGATCGAGCCGATCCTCCCGCCGGGCGGCGACCCTCTCCTCGATGCCTTGGAGCGGGAGGGGGTACCGATCGACGCGATCGACGCAGTGGCGGTGAGCCACCTGCACAACGACCACGCAGGCGGCATACGTCATTTCTCGGGGAGGACCCCCGTTCACCTGCAGAGGGCGGAGCTCGAGTTCGGGCTCGAGCGCTCGATCGAGGCTGAGCGCAACGGCTACTGCCGCGTCGACTACGACGACCCAAAAGTCATCTGGAACCTCGCGGACGGCGATGCCGAGGTCGCGCCAGGGGTGTCGACGGTGCTCACCCCCGGACACACGCCGGGCCATCAGAGCTTCGTGGTTCGCTACGACGGCTCGGTCGGTGGGGGAGGCTTCGTATTCGCGGCAGATGCGGCCGACCTGACCGAAAACATCACTCACGAGCTGCCCATCGGCGGGGTCATCGATTGTGAACCTGCAGCTACAGTTGCGAACATCCGCCGGTTGAAGGAGTTGTCGAGCCGTGAGGGGCTGATGCTCGTGCCGGGCCACGACCCTGTGGTGTGGCCGGCGCTTACCGAAGAGCTCCGTCAGTCCAAAGGCGTCTGGCGAGGGGCTGAGATGTGAAGCTGTCGCCTCACGAGCAGGATCGCCTGTTAGTTCACGTTGCTGCCATGGTCGCCCGGGACAGGCAGCAAAGAGGCGTCAAACTCAACTACCCAGAAGCGGTCGCTCTGCTGACCGTCCACATCATCGAGGGGGCGAGAGATGGCCGAACGGTCGCCGAGCTGGCCAGCTCAGGCAGGCATGTCCTCTCCCGAGCCGACGTGATGGATGGCGTACCGGAGATGCTCCGGGAGGTCCAGGGCGAGGCGACCTTCCCGGACGGCACCAAACTCGTCACCATCCACGACCCGATCCCGTGAGGCCCGGCGAGATCATCGTTGCCCCGGGGGACATCGTCGTGACAGCCCCCGCTGCCGTCTCGATATCGGTGTCCAATCACGGCGACCGTCCCATCCAGGTCGGATCCCACTTTCACTTCGCCGAGGCCAACAAGGCGCTTGCATTCGATCGCGATGCAGCGTGGGGGATGCGTCTGGCCATTCCTGCCGGGACCTCCGTCCGCTTCGAGCCGGGGATCAGCCGCCAGGTTGGGCTCGTCCCGCTTGAAGGGCAACGGATCGTCCTGGGACTGCGTGGCCTCAGTGCCGGCCCCCTCGAACCGAGGCAGGACCCGAGCCGTTGACCTCGATTGGACGCGACCGTTACGCGGCCCTATACGGTCCCACGACCGGGGACATGATTCGCCTCGCCGACACCGACGTTCTCGTGGAGGTGACCGAGGACCGCTGCGGACCCGGTGATGAGGCCATCTTCGGCGGCGGCAAGACGATTCGCGAGTCGATGGCACAATCCGCAGCGACGCGGGCCTCGGGCACGCCCGACCTGGTGATCACAGGAGCCGTGGTCCTCGACCACTGGGGGATCGTCAAGGCTGATGTCGGAGTGCGAGACGGGCGAATCACCGCCCTCGGCAAGGCCGGCAACCCTGACATCACGTCCGGAGTCCATCCCGCCTTGGTCGTCGGGCCGTCCACTGAGGTCATCGGCGGTAATGGACTGATCCTCACCGCCGGCGGCATCGACTGCCACGTGCATTTCATCTGCCCCCAGATCATCGACGAAGCAATCGGGTCGGGGATCACGACGCTCATCGGCGGGGGCAGCGGCCCTGCCGAGGGGACCAAGGCGACCACAGTGACGCCAGGATCGTGGTACACGGCCCGGATGCTGCAAGCCCTCGATCCGTATCCGGTCAACGTGGCTCTGCTGGGAAAGGGCAACACTGTTTCGCCGGACGCTTTGTGGGAACAGCTGTGCGGGGGGGTGTCCGGCTTCAAGCTCCACGAGGACTGGGGATCTAGCCCCGCCGCAATCGAGTGCTGCCTCGGCGTCGCCGACGAGGCCGGCGTCCAGGTGGCACTCCACACCGACACACTCAACGAGGCCGGATTCGTGGAGGACACGCTCGCTGCGATCGCTGGGCGTTCGATTCACACCTACCACTCCGAGGGCGCGGGAGGAGGGCACGCTCCCGACATCATGGTTGTGGCGTCGCACCCCAACGTGCTTCCGTCGTCCACCAACCCGACGATGCCATACACCGTCAACACCCTCGACGAGCACCTGGACATGCTCATGGTGTGCCACCACCTGAACCCGAGGCTTCCCGAGGACCTGGCCTTTGCCGAAAGTCGCATCCGGGGCTCGACGATGGCAGCCGAGGACATCCTTCACGATCTCGGCGCGATTTCGATGATCGGCTCCGATTCGCAGGCGATGGGAAGGGTCGGCGAGGTGATAACGCGAACCTGGCAGACCGCGCACGTGATGAAAGGACGCCGCGGAACGCTCTCCGGCGACAGCGTCGCGGACAACCACCGCGCGCGCCGTTACGTTGCGAAGTACACCATCGCCCCGGCCATCGCGCACGGCCTGGGTTCCCAGATCGGCTCGGTGGAGCCGGGCAAGCTCGCCGACCTGGTCCTGTGGGAACCCGCCTTCTTCGGGGTCCGGCCCCACCTAGTGCTGAAGGGAGGGATGATCGCCTGGGCCGCGATGGGCGATGCCAATGCTTCGATCCCCACCCCCCAGCCAGTCCTTCCACGCCCCATGTTCGGGGCGTCGCCGAACACCGCGGCCGGGTCCAGCATCGCCTTCGTGGCGCCGGTCGCCCTCGAAGAGGGGATCAACGAAAGGGTGGAGCTCAAAAAAGCGGTCGTGGCGGTCGACGATGTCCGCGGGCTCGGCAAGGCGGACATGCCGAACAATGACTACCTCCCCCGGATCCAAATCGAACCCGACTCGTTCGCCGTGACGATCGATGACGAGATGGTCGAACCGGCACCCGCGGCTGTGCTGCCGATGGCCCAGAGATACTTCCTGTTCTAGGCAGACCGTGAGATCGCTGCTGCTGCTGGTGTCGGATTCCCGTTTCCCCGCAGGGGGTCACGCCCACTCCGGGGGAGTGGAGCAGGCATGCGAAGACGGTGTGATCGACGACCTTCCCCAACTCGAAGGGTTCCTGAGAGGACGGCTCGCTACAGCGGGCCTCATCGGAGCTTGCATCGCGGCGCGCATCTGCGCCGGCGTGCAGGATGGCGCCGATCTCGACCGTCTGTGGCGTGTGGCTGACATGGAATCCGATGCCAGGATGCCCTCCCCGGCAGCGCGGTACGCATCGCGAAAACAGGGGGGTCAGTTGCTGCGGACCGCCGACCGTGTCTTCGAGGCCGATCCGTTGGCGTCCCTCGCTGCCGCTGCTGCTCTAACCGGGAGCGACCCCCATCAGGCGGTCGTGATGGGCGTGGTCGCCGCCGTGGCGGGGTTGTCTCCTGGCGAAGCGGCGATGTCGGCGGCTTACGCCTCCGTAGCCGGTCCCGCTTCAGCTGCCCTGAGGCTGCTCGGTCTGGATCCCGCCGGCACAGGGAAGGTCCTCGCGGGGATCGCCGAAGACGTCGACGCGGTGGCGGCAGTCGCGGCGCGAGACGCCAGGCGACCGCTGCGGAAGATCCCCTCGCCGTCGTCGCCGATTCTCGACCTGCTGGCCGAGGAGCACTTCGGGAGAAAGGAACGACTATTTGCATCGTGACGCCACACCGACTGAGCCGGGCCCTCTCCGCTTAGGCGTAGGGGGACCCGTCGGAAGCGGTAAGACCGCCCTCGTCGCGAACCTTTGCAAAGCATTTTCGAGCCGGGTTCAGCTAGGAGTGGTTACGAACGACATCTACACGACCGAGGACGCTGACTTCCTCAAGCGCGCCGCTGTCTTGGAGCCCGACCGGATCGTGGCGGTGGAGACCGGGTGCTGCCCTCACACCGCGATCCGCGACGACATCGCTGCCAACCTGGATGCCATCGACTGCCTAAGACGCGCGTTCCCGACACTTCAGATGGTCGTCGTAGAAAGCGGCGGTGACAACCTCACCGCAACCTTTTCACGGGGTCTGGTGGACAAGCAGGTGTTCGTTGTCGATGTGGCAGGGGGAGACAAGGTGCCGAGGAAAGGCGGCCCGGGGGTCACCCGGTCCGACCTCCTCGTCATCAACAAGGTCGACCTGGCCGACCTCGTCGGAGCGAACCTCTCGGTGATGGAGACCGACGCCAAGGCCATACGCAAGGACCTCCCGGTGTGCATGATCTCGTTGCGCACAGGCGAAGGAGTGGAGCGCGTACACGACTGGGTCGAGAAATGCCTGGCCGAAGCCTCCCGGGTGTGAGCCAATGCTCCGCAGCAAGTCTGCGCCTCGGGCGCGGGGATGGGGGGATCCCGATCGTCGAGCAACTGCGGTGCTCGGGGGCGCTCTACTTCCGCCCGACAGAGTGGGGGGTATGGATGGTGGGAGCAGGTGCGCACCCGATCGGCGGGGATCGGCTCTCGGTCCGCTTGACGGTCGCGGCGGGATGCAATGCCGAAGTGCGTTCCACGTCCGCCACCCTCGCCAGAAAGGGCCCTGGTCCCGGTTGCGAGCGTTCGGCCATGGTCATCAACGTTCGAATCGGCCGCGAGGCAACTCTGATGTGGAACCCGGAGCCTGGCGTGGCGGCTGCGGGCTCGGACCACGTGGCTGATACCCGCATCCGAATGGGTGATGGTGCCCGCCTTGCGTGGCGTGACGAATTCGTGATCGGACGCCACGGTGAGGAGCCCGGTACCTGGCGGAGCAGGCTGCGGATCGCGGGCGCCGGATCGGTGCTCCTGTCATCGGACACCGCCGCTGGTCCTCGTGCGCCAGGTTGGCGGAGCAGTGCGGTACTTGACGGCGCGCGGGCGATCTCGACCCTCGTAGTCATCGATCCGCTACGCAAGTTCGGCGCGGCGACTCAGGAATCCCGCGGTACGACCAGGGCGCTAGCGCTGCCGCTGGCCGCGCAGGGAGTGCAGGTGGTTGCTTGGGGCCAGGAGCTATCGGATTGCCGCGAGGCCGTCGAGTCACTCGCCTGCCGGGTTCGTGCTACTAGCTGACCACGACCTTTAAGCGCGCGGACGACGGGCGACGGTTCGGATCCCAGTTCCGTTGGTTCACCCGGCGGTCAACGATTGGCGAGCGGGGCGCTGACCAGGATTCGGCCTCGAAGATGTTCGAAACCTGGGCGGAGTCCTTGATCCCCGACACCAAGAAGGTGTCGATTGCCCGGCCGCCAGCGGACCGGGCGTGGAGAGACTCGATGTTGATTCCGTGATCGGAGAACTTCCGGCACAGGTTTGATAGCGCTCCGGGTTCGTCGCGCACGGTTATGGTCACGAGAAGTCGGTCGCCACCACCGCCGTGGGACGTGACGTGTTCTGGAGCGGAAGTTCTGGCGCCGGGGAGTGGAACGGTGGCGGCCATGACTTGGAGCCGGCGCCCCAGTTCGTTCCATCTTTCGTCTGTGAGCGATTGGCCTCCATCGATGATGAACGAGTGGAGAGCCAAGTTCCTTCTGGTCCAGGTTGCGGCTGAGGCGTGAAGAATGGAGAGACCGCTGGCAGCGAGGACTCCGGCGCTGTCGGCCAATAGTCCTTTTCTGTCGGTGGTGAGAATGGCCAGCCTCACGGCGTCGGAATCGACGATGGGACGGGCGACCGCCCGGACTTCATGCGGGCGGAGTTTCGGATGGCACAATGCCAAGTCGGCCGCCAGGACCGACGGGGAATCGCTCAGCAGCCACAAGGGGGGTGCCTTCCGGACCAGGTCCGAAGCCAGTCGTCGAGGCATCTGCATGGTCGCGAGAAGCACCGATAGATCGCTCGCCGTAGAAGCGGCCCGCGATCTCCGGTCGCTAGCGATCAGTCCGTCCAAGACCGGCGCGATGGATGCCGCGAAGGAGTCGGGATCGGCGAGCATCCAAGTGTGCCCGCCCTTGACCACCCGCCCCTGGGTTCCGATAGCGTTGCACAACGTTTCAAATGCGGCCCGGGGAACGACCGCGTCGCCCTGGCTGGTGAGCACCAGAACTGGAAGCCCCTCGGCGCGCAACTCCCGTGCCTCCTCGCGAAGGTCGGCTTGTTGGGCCAGGAGTGCCGTTCGAAGGACGCCGCAAGGGTTGCCAGTGAGAGTAGGAACGAGGTCGGACCGTACGGCACCGATCAACTCCACTGTCGACGTGAGAGGCCACAGTTCACGAGCGAACCCCGACACCCAGTCCCAGGGAGGTCTGGGCGACACGCCGCCGACCGCGTTGAGCAGAACCAGATATGACACCAGGTCTGGGTGCTGAGCGGCGAGCTTGATGCCAACCCCGCCGCCGAACGAATGACCGATCACCATCGCCGGCTCATCGACTCCGACCGTGCACATGAATTCCGCCACCCAACCTGCGTATCCATCGAGGGTCGTTTCAGAACTGGGCAGTCCGGCAGTCCCGCCGAAAGACGGTAACGCCGGGGCGTACACCCGGCATCCACGCGACACTAAGCGGGAGAGCGCCCGCTTGTAGGTGTAGCTGCCGAGCGCCCACCCGTGAAGGAACAGCACAGGTGGACCCTGGCGTCCTCCTACTGCACCGACCGCTCGTCGACCTTGCACCTCCGTTTGGAACCATCTCAGCCGGTCGTCGGTGGCGGTGCCCTCGACCTCGGAGAAACTCGGAAGCGCACCCACCCACCAAACGTTCCTCACGTTCTGTAACGGCTTGGTTTCGACAGTGTGAAGAGTCAGACCATGCGGACATTGGCCCAGCAAGGAGTGGAGCTACAGATATCGCCGGGGGCACCCGGGTCGCCCGGGGGGGATGGAACCCCGGGTGCCACGCCCGGCGCGATCGCCTCGTCTCCTGGGAAGGATGGACGTCGGCGTCGAAGCCATCTAACCGCCACGCGGTCTCCGGAGGGTCACCAGAGCATGAACGTTTCGCGAACACCGTCGGGGCTTCATACCGAAAATGCGTGCGCCTCCACGTCGTCGCCGCATTTGGGCCGATATATCGGGCGGCGGATGGCCGCCGGCATGCGGCGGCCACGTCAATATTTCGTTCGGCCGACGGAACTATTGCGCTTGTGTGAATGTTGGCCGCCATTTCGGTCCCCGGCCGCGGACGCCGTGTACCGTCCGGCCGGTGAATTCCGTCGTGCGTATCCGGCTTTGCCTCGCCGACCGGGCGGGCGCTCTCGGCCAGGTAGCGACCGTCATCGGTCTGCACGGCGGGAACATCCTTTCAGTCGACGTTCACAGCACCGACGGCGCGTCGGCGGTTGACGATTTTGTCGTCGAGTTTCAGACCGAGCCGTCCCACGATGATCTCGGCACCGACCTGTCGATGACGGCGGCGGCGACCATCGTCCAGATGGAGCCGGCCCAATCGGTGGACGTGGTAACCGCGGTGCTGGACGCCCTCGAGCGCGGGGCCAGAACCAGGACCGACACCGGAAATGTCTCGGTCCAGGCAGGCGAAGCCGGTCTCGAGTTGATCGACAGCCTCGCCGCAGTGTGCCCGGCCACTGAATGGTCGGTTGTCGAGCAGACGCCCGACGACCCCGACAACGACCCCGGCTTCGCCGAGAGCGATGTCGGACCGCAGTTGGTCGTCCCGATCCCCGGATCAGCCGACGCCCTTATGGGCCGGCGCCCGGCGACCATGGACTTCACCGTCACCGAGAAAGCCCGAGTCGACGCTGTCATACGCCTGTGGGAGTGCATGAACGTAACAGGCGTGGAGTGACCGGACATGAGCGTCCGAGCGAGTTCTCAGCGGGAGACACTGGCTTGGGTGGGTTGCCTGGTGCGCCGTTCTTCGAGCATGGAGAGCAAGGCCCGTCGGGCCACCGCGTCTAGGGTTGTCGCGCCGGCGTGATCCGAGGTGGCTGCGCTGAGCAAGGCGTCGAATGTCGTCGCGCCAGCTGGTAGCGGGGCGGCTCGAACCACTCGGCCGAGCGATTCGATGGCGGCGGCGAGTGAGGGGGCCGGTTCCGGAAGGCGCAGCTCGGCTCGCCATGTCGACCCCGGGCCCGCGGCGGCCAGCAGCCGGTCGATGCCCTCGGGTGCGTAGGCCGCCGCTTCCGATACGCCCTCGGCCCAGGCAGTGAGGATGGTGAGCTCATCGAGTTCCAGCACCGGCTGGCTAGCGGCGGTAGACGCTGAGCGTTGTGTTCCAGGGCCTGGGTCGTTGTTGGCGGCGTGGACTTGGCGGACGGCCACGCCGTAGCAGGAGGTGCTGTTGTCGATTGGCCACCGACCGTCGGCGCTGTAGCGGGTGGCGCGGTCCATGCAGATGGTTAGCAGAACGCCCTGAGCGCCCGGCTCGAGCGGAATCTCGCGGACGCCACGGGTGGGGTCCTTCCATAGCGCGATGACCCGAGAGGCGTCTCGGCCGACGGGTCGGGAGCGCTCGACCATCCCATAGGAGGTCAGGGTCAGGACAGCCGAGCCGGGATCGTCGGCCAGGACGCTCGCGTATCGGGCCGTCCAGCGGGAGGGGAGCTGCGGCCCGTCCAGCAGCATATTCATGACCAACGTGGGGCCGACCGACCGGATGAGCTGCGCGATTTCGTCGTTGTGGGCCAGGTCCTCGCACACCAGCGTGGTCAGCACCAGTTCGGCTACTTCGACGAACTGGATTTCCTTCCGGGGTACGTCCATGGCTTCCCACCAGCGGATGTGGGGGTGCAGGGCACCGCCCAGGTGGTACTGCTCCACCTGGTCTTCGTCCAGCGACCAGCGGTGGTGTTTGTTCTGGCGTATGTGAAACCACGGTTGATGTCCTTCGCTGGGCACCCGCCCGCCCTTCTCGAGTCTGGGGTTGAACCCCATGTGCAGCCAATTGTTGGGGAACTGGCCCGAGTGTGGCGTGGTCTGGCGCACCCCGGCTATCAGATTGACCACCCCGTGGCGGTCCAGCAGGGTTTCGACGTCGTCGATGTCGTCTTCGCCGACGGCGCTCTCTGGCAGCAGGACGACGTCGACGCTGCCCGCCTCTTGGCGGGCAGCGACCAGCACCCGATCCAACAGGTCAAGGTCGAGCCCTTCGGCGGGGGCGAACTCGAAGAATCCATATGGGTCCTTGGCCCGCCGCCGCACATCGCCGACCGGGTGAAAGTCGGATGCTTGCACTCGTAGCGGCCACGGCAGCAACAGCAAGGTGGCGTACTCGGAGCGCAGGTCGGTACCCCGATGGCGCGCCGGGATCTTGTGCCAGTGGGCGTCGATGCCGGGGCCTTGAACGCAGACGTAGCGGGAAAACGCCAGCCGTCCCGTGGGCGGAGTGATGACCTTGGGCAGGACGCGCAGGACGCGGGCGTCGATGCGGGCGAGCGACCCGGTGCGGGCCAGCAGCTCGCGGCCGCGGGCCCGATACACGCACCCATCGGCGTGGGAGCTGTCCAGCGCCACGCCCAGCCCGATGCAGGCCTCGTCGGCGATGGCGTGCAGCGTCAACAGCGCCTCACGAAGTCGGTGCTCTCGCCGGGTGGCCAGCTGCTCGAGCGACACGTCGGCGCCCTCACAAAAGACCTTCCACGCTGCGGCGACCAGGTCGGGCAGGGCGCCGCTCCGGTCCTCGGCCCAGGCACTCCATCGGCGGCCAGCCTCCTCGACCGCCTCAGCCCACTCGCCAAACCCGCTGGGGGGCCAGTCCTCAACGGAGAGGGCGTAGCGGAACGCTTCCGCTCGCGTCAGCACCACATTTGTCAGCGCGAAGACATCAGGGGGCCACTCCAGAAGTCGGTCCGTGATCGGGGTCGCGCTGGCGGCGTGCCAAATCGTTCCCAGCGTCGGCTCGCTCATGTCCTCATACAACTTGCGGACAGGCGGTCCGGTTGCGCTGCCGGCCTCGAGCTTCCCGTTCATCTCCCGAACGAGGGCTGCCTGGGCGGACGGGTTGCCGTCCATATCGGTGCTCCCCACCTTTCACCTCCACCAATGGTGTGGATCAAGCTCGGCGAACGTGGCCGATGGTCCTCGAACCGACACGGCCCAGGCGCGACGTCTTGAGGACGTGGCACCTTCCTGACGGTCACGCGGCGAGTGTGCGGCCGGGGACCCGCACCCACAAGAGACCCGTCGAGGCTGGTAGCGGCAGGGCCATGTTCCCCACCGCCTGCTCGGCGTATGGTCTTTGGCGTGGCAGGTGAGAACCTGATCGGCGAATACCTTCGGGCTCGTCGTCAGCTGGTCCGCCCGAAGGACGTCGGCCTGCCCGCTGTCGAGGGCCGTCGCCGGGTGCCCGGGCTGCGACGGGGGGAGGTAGCGTTGCTGGCCGGCGTGAGCACCGACTACTACATCCGCCTCGAACAGGGACGCGACCAGCATCCCTCCCCGCAGGTTCTCGACGCGCTCGCACGGGCCCTGCAGCTCGACGACGACGCCACCGCCCACCTCCACCGCCTGGCCAGCCGCCCGCGCCCCAGGCGCCGTCGAAATCAGCGACCGGAGAAAGTGCCCGCGGGCATCGTGCAGCTGATCGAATCCTGGACAGACACTCCCGCCGCCGTCGAGAACCGCTACACGGACGTGCTCGTCGCCAACCCTCTCGCCATTGCACTTTTCCCGCACTTCTTTGCTGTGGGCACCAACCTCGTCCGCGCCGTGTTCCTCGACCCCCACGTGCGCGATCTTCACCAAGACTGGGAGTGGCTCACCCAGGCCGCCGTCGCCCATCTGCGCGCCCAGGTCGGGCCCGACATGGACGATCCCGGGCTCAACGAACTGGTCGGAGAACTCTCGGTGCGAAGCGAGCGCTTCCGCCAGCTGTGGGCGCGGCACGACGCCCGACCCAAACGCAGCGGCACTGTTGCCATCGACCATCCCCTGATCGGCCCGATGGAGCTGAGCTTCCAAAAACTGCCGATCCCCGACACCGACCACCAGACACTGACCCTCTACCACGTCGCGCCAGGCAGCCCGAGCGCCCAAGCCCTCTCCCTGCTCGCTGCCATGGTCGCCGGAGACCCACACGACACGCACCCCACCACTCCCGACGAAACCTCCGACGACCTCGCCCTGAGCCGCTGATCAATCGAACGTGCTATCGCCCGAGGCCGGGTGATTGTGTACGGCTGTCGAATCGCGATTCGCCCACCCGAGGCTTCCAGCGGCCCGGCGGCGGTGATCAGGGGAGGGCGGAGCTAACCGCTGATGGCTAGCTGGCCAGCTACTCGCTGTTCAACACCAAGTCGATCAACCCGGGAAACCGATCGTTCAATTCCTCCCTCCTTAGCCGGATGTACTTGCGGTTCCCCTCCTCTCGCTCGGTCGTGATCCCCGCCGCCAGGAGAACCTTGAAGTGGTGGGTTCCCGTCGCCTTGGTGACGGGAATCTCGATGCTCCCGCACGTCATCCCGCAGTCGTCCGAACATCCTGCGAGTTGTCTGACGATGTCTAAACGGACCGGATCCGAAAGCGCTTGCAGGACCGTAAGCACGCTCGTCTCGTCCTTGGATTTCTTGTTTGACATAGATCGAACATCCTTGTACGGTGCTCATCAAACATACACCACCGCCGAACTAAAGGCGGTTGCAACCTTTTCCTAGAAACAATCCCCCTCAGAGGAGCAACCTGCGATGTCTTCTTCAGTCGCGCCCGCGAACCAAGTCCAAGCCAGCGCCGAAGGGCCAAATCAACTTTCACGGAGCGCCTGGGCCTCGCTCTTGGTCCTGTGCGGCGCCTTGTTCCTAGATGCTCTAGACGTATCGATGGTCGGCGTGGCGTTGCCGTCAATTCGCACCGATCTGCACATGTCAACCAGTTCGCTCCAGTGGGTGGTGAGCGCGTACGTCCTCGGCTACGGCGGCTTTCTTCTCCTCGGCGGTCGTGCGGCGGACCTGCTGGGCCGACGACGAATGTTCCTCGTATCGCTCGGGGTTTTCCTTGTGGCATCCGGTCTCGGCGGACTCGCCACCACCGGAGGAATGCTGATCGCCACCCGGTTCGTCAAGGGGATCAGCGCTGCCTTCACAGCACCAGCGGGTCTATCGATCATCACCACGACCTTTCCGGAGGGGTCGGCCCGTAACCGGGCGCTCTCGGTCTATACCGCCACCGGCGCGACTGGCTTCTCTGTCGGTCTGGTGTTCGGCGGCGCACTCTCGACCGCCGGCTGGCGGTACGTCTTCTTCGTGCCGGTCGCGGTCGCCGCGATAACCCTGCTCGGTGCGGTCAAGTTCGTGCCCAACACCGAAGGCAAGGCCAACCTGACCCAGAAGTTCGACGTAAGCGGCGCGGTCGCTCTTACTACCGCCGTCCTGCTGCTCGTGTTCACCGTCGTTGAAGCGCCCCAGGTCGGATGGGCAACCGGTCGTACCGTCGGTTCGTTCGCTGGGGCCATCGCGATACTGCTGGGGTTCGTCTTGCACGAGCAGCGCGTCGAGGCGCCTTTGGTACGCCTAGGCATCCTTCGATCCTCCTCCCTCGTCCGCGCCAACTTCGCTGCGATGGCCTTGTTCGGCGGGTGGATCGGGTTCCAGTTCATTGCCATGTTGTACATGCAGCAACTCCGAGGTTGGTCTCCGCTGCACGCCGGACTGTCCATCTTCCCGGCAGGCGTGATCGTCGCGGTGCTCGCGCCGAGGTTGCAACTGCTGATCGAGCGCTTCGGTATCCCCCGCCTCATCATCGTCGGGCTGGCTTCCACCGTCACCGCCTACTCGCTGTTCTTGCCGATCGGCCACGGTTCGAGCTACGCGGCCGCCATGCTGCCCACGTTCCTCCTCGCCGGACTCGGATTCGGTCTCGCCTACGGGCCACTCAACATGGCCGCCACGAACGGTATAGCCCCACACGAACAGGGCCTCGCCGGTGGTCTCTTGAACACGTCGTTCCAGTTCGGGGGAGCGCTAGTCCTCGCCATCGTCACCGCGGTCAACAACGCAGCCAGCAAGGGCGGTCATACCTCCACCACCCTCCTCCACGGCTTCAAGACAGCAATTATCGTGTCGGTGGTAGCGGCGTCGATAGGCGTGGCCACCTCGCTCCTTCGCCGGATGGGGGAAACCGGGCCAGACACGGTCGTCGAAGTCCGCGAGACCCAAGCTGCCTGAGGAGACCGCATTCGCGACCGACGGCGAGCCAGTGGTACGACGCAGGGAGGCTGCGTGCCGGGCCGGGTCAGACCGGGAACGTGACTCCGGTCAGCTCTTCGGAGACTGTCCACAGACGGCGCTGGATGGCTGGGTCGTGAGATTTCTTGTTGGACTTGGCCAGTTTGGGGTAGCCCCTCGCGCCGAATAGTCCGCGTGGGCCGTAGTACTGGCCGCCGAGCACACCGGGGTCGGTCGCAGCGCGCAGAATCGGCAGTGCGCCGATGGCTGCCTTCTGGCTGATCGCCTGCGCGAAGAACGCTGCGATCGCGGGCGAGTTGCGCGTGAGCTCGGTTGCGGCCAGGCCTGGGTGGGCGGCGACCGCGATGGTGGTGCCCGGGCCGGACAGCCGGCGCTGCAACTCGTAGGTAAACATCAGGTTCGCCAGCTTCGACTGGCTGTAGGCGGCCACCCGGCTGTACGAGCGTTGGCCCTGGAGATCGTCGAAGTTGATCCGGCCGCGAATGCGATGCGCGGCGCTGGAGACCGTCACCACGCGGGAGCCCGGCACCGGCAGCATCGACTCGAGCAGCAGTCCGGTCAGGGCGAAGTGCCCCAGGTGGTTGGTTCCGAACTGCAGCTCGAAGCCGTCCCGCGTCGTCCGCTTCGGCGTGAACATGACCCCGGCGTTGTTGATCAGCACGTCGATCCTGGGGTGGTGGGCCTGCAGCTCGTCTGCGGCGGCGCGTATCGAATCCAGGGAGGTCAGGTCGAGAGGCTGAACCATGACGTCCGAGCCGGGTGCGGTGTCGGCGATGCGGGCGGCGGCTCGCTTGCCCTTCTCGATGTCCCGCACGGCCAAGACCACCGACGCGCCTCGCCAGGCGAGTACTTGGGCGGTCTCGAACCCCAGGCCGGTGTTTCCGCCGGTGACCACGGCCAGCCGTCCCTGCTGGCCTGGCACGTCATGACGGGTCCATTTCGCGCTCATACTTCCTCCAACCGTTACTAACTATGATGTCCGACTTAGCTCGATGCTATGTTGGACGTCATACATAAGTCAACGTAAAATCGACCATGCCCCGACGCACTGACAGCCGTTCCCGGATGATCGACGCCGCCGCCGAGCTGTTCCGCCAGCGCGGCTACCACGCCACCACCTTCTCCGATGTGGTCAACAAGAGCGGCGCACCCCGCGGCTCGACCTACTTCCACTTCCCCGGCGGCAAGCAGGAACTGGCCCGCGAAGCCATCGCCATGGCCGGTGACGAGATCGAGGAAATGGTCGAGCAGGCCGCCCGCCACGCCGATACCCCCGGATCCGTCGTCCGCGCGCTGGCCCAGATGCTCGCCGACCGCTTCGAGCGCTCCGGCTACCAAAGCGGCTGCGCGATCGCCACGATGGTCCTCGAGCTGGCCCCCCGCGACGAGGAATTCAGCGCCGACTTCGACAGCGTGTTTGCACGATGGCGGGCGGCGCTAGTTAGCCGCTTCGAACCGCTGGGCGTCGCCGCCGGTCGCGCCGCTGTCCTCGCCGACCTGACCATCTCCGCGCTTGAGGGTGCTCTGCTCCTCAGCCGCGCCGCCCGCAGCATCGAACCGTTCAAAGCCCCAATCGAGGCGCTCATCAGCGCCATCGACCACGACACCGCCTCCCAGCCTGCCGCCCCCCGAGGGCGGGCCCGCCACCCACAGCCCACTCCTGCCTGCAGCAATCGCAACAAAGATGACGCGAACACCCATGAACGTG